>DASSVA010000228.1:0-7407 GCA_035706385.1 Solimonas sp.
CTCAACGAGGCGCTGGCGACCGAGATCGTCTGCGTGCTGCGCTACAAGTATCACTACTTCAAGGCGTCCGGCATCAATGCGACGGCCGTCGCGCAGGAGTTTGCCGAACATGCGACCGAGGAGCAGCAGCATGCCGACCAGATCTGCGAACGCATCGTCCAGCTCGGCGGCAAGCCGAACCTGTCGCCGGACGGACTGCTGACGCGCTCGCACTCCGACTACGTCGAAGGCGAGGATCTCGTCGAGATGCTGCAGGAAGATCTGGTCGCCGAGCGGATCGCGATCGACAGCTACCGCGAGATCGTCGACTACCTCGGCAGCGACGATCCGACCAGCCGCCGCGTGATGGAAGAAATCCTCGCCAAGGAAGAGGAACATGCCGAAGACCTCAGCACCCTGCTCGAAGAACTCGGCAAGAAGGGCGAACCGGCGAAGGAGCCGCTGCGCGCACGCACGTCGCACTGATTTCGGCGTCGATCGACATGCAAAAAGGGCCGGATCGTTCCGGCCCTTTTTGTTGGCGCGCGTTCCGGGCTAGTCTGGCATTCCGCAGACCGTCGGGACGCCGCCCATGAGATTGCCACCGCTGCTGTACGTGCTGGGCTATGCCGGCCTGCTGCCGTTCGTCGCCGGACCGCTGTGGCTCACGATCGCACCGGCGAGCGTGCCGCCGTGGCTCGATCAGGCCTGGCTGCTCTATGCCGCGCTGATCGCCGCGTTCATGGCCGGCAGTTTCTGGGGGCTGGCGCTGATCGTGATCGAGAATCCCGCCGGGCAATGGGGCCTGTTGCTGTCGGCGGCCTTCATGCTGCTGTCGTGGTTCTCGGTGCTGTTGCCGTTTCCGCTGTCGCTGGCGGCGCTGACCGCGGTGTTCGTCATGCTCGCCGCGGCCGAAATCTGGCGCGAACGCGTGCTCGATCGCTCCAACAGCTATTTTCGCCTGCGCATGATCCTGACGATCGGCGTGCTCGCCTGCGTCGTCTGGCGTTATCTGCTCGGCTGAGTTCGCGCACGAAAAAGCCCGGCGATGGCCGGGCTTTTTCGTGCAGCGACCTTGCGATCAGAACAGCGCGGCGTCGAGTTCCATCAGCGATGCCGAGCCGGCGCGCGCCGAGCGGATCTGGAACGCGGTTTCCGGCAGCAGCTTCGCGAAATAGAAACGCGCCGTCGCGAGCTTGGCCTTGTAGAAATCGCCTTCCCCCGCGTCGAGCGCGACGCGCGCCATCCGCGCCCACAGGTACGAATAGACGAGGTGGCCGACGACGCGCAGATACGGCACGGCGGCGGCACCGAGATCGTCGGGATTCTTCATCGCGCTCTGGCCGAGCTCGGCGGTCAGCTTCGTGACCTTGTCGCCGATGTCCATCAACGGCTCGATGAATTCCTTCATTTCCGGTTTGTCGGCGTTCGCCTTGACGAAGTCCTGCACGAGCTTGCCGAACTTCATCAGCTTCCTGCCGCCGTCGTGCAGCACCTTGCGGCCGATCAGATCGAGCGACTGGATCGTGTTGGTGCCTTCGTAGATCAGGTTGATGCGCGCGTCGCGCACGTACTGTTCGACGCCCCATTCCTTGATGAAACCGTGGCCGCCGAACACCTGCATCGCGAGGTTGGTGCCCTCGAACGCGTTGTCGGTGATGAACGCCTTGACGATCGGCGTCAGCAGCGCGACGAAGTCGTCGGCGTCCTCGCGCACCGCCGCGTCCGGATGCTTGTGCGACTGGTCGATCATCAGGCCGACCCAGTAGCACAGCGCGCGCGCGGCCTCGTTGTACGCCTTCTGCGTCAGCAGCATGCGGCGCACGTCCGGGTGGACGATGATCGCGTCAGCCGGCTTGTCCTGGTTCTTCGGACCGGTCAGCGAACGCGACTGCAGACGGTCCTTCGCGTACGCGAGCGCGTTCTGGTACGCGACTTCGCCGAGGCCGAGCGACTGCATGCCGACGCCGAGTCGCGCACCGTTCATCATGATGAACATCGCGGCCATGCCCTTGTTCGGCTCGCCGATGATCCAGCCTTTCGCCGCGTCGAGGTTCATCACGCAGGTCGCGTTCGCATGGATGCCCATCTTGTGCTCGATCGAGCCGCACTTGATCGTGTTGCGCGCACCCGGTTCGCCGGCGGCGTCCGGCAGGAACTTCGGCACCGCGAACAGCGTGATGCCCTTGGTGCCGGCCGGCGCGTCGGGAAGACGCGCGAGCACGAGATGGATGATGTTCTTCGACAGGTCGTGCTCGCCGGACGAGATGAAGATCTTCGTGCCGCTGATCGCGTACGAACCGTCGCCGTTCGGCTCGGCCTTCGTGCGCAGGATGCCGAGATCGGTGCCGGCATGCGGCTCGGTCAGGCACATCGTGCCGGTCCACTCGCCGGAGACGATCTTCGGCAGGTAGATCTTCTTCAGCTCGTCGCTGCCGCGCTGTGACAGCGCCGCATACGCGCCGTGCGACAGGCCCGGATACATCGTCCATGCCTGGTTCGCCGAGTTCAGCATCTCAAAGAGCACGTTGTTGACGAGCTCCGGCAGGCCCTGGCCGCCGAAATCCGGATCGCACGACAGCGCCGGCCAGCCTTGCTCGCAGTACTGCGCGTACGCGTCCTTGAAGCCTTTCGGCGCGGTGACGACGCCGTCGCCGGCATAGGTGCAGCCTTCGGCATCGCCCGACTGGTTCAGCGGAAAGATCACGTTGGTCGCGAACTTGCCGGCTTCCTCGACGATCGAGTCGACGGTTTCGGCATCGAGGTCGGCGTGCGGCGGCAGCTCCTTGAACGCGTCCTCGACCTTGAGGACTTCGTGCAGGACGAACTGCATCTCGCGCAGCGGCGGGTTGTATTGCGGCATGGAAAGCTCCGGAATTGAAAAGGGTACGCGCGCCCGGACGGGCGCCCTGAAAGTCGTTCCATACTGTACCGTATGTTCATGCGGCGGTGCAGCATCCGGACGACGAGCGGCGCCGCCAAGCCGCCGGCGCATACGGAAAAGGCCTCCCGCCGGAACGCGGGAGGCCTTTCGTCAGCTTCGAACCGCCGTGGCGATCAAGCCGCCTTGGCTTCTTCCTGCGGTGCCGACGTGCGGATCAGGTGATCGAACGCCGACAGCGCGGCTTTCGAGCCTTCGCCCATCGCGATGACGATCTGCTTGTACGGCACGGTCGTCACGTCGCCGGCGGCGAACACGCCGGGCACCGAGGTGCGGCCGTGCGCGTCGACTTCGATCTCGCCGCGCGGCGACAGCTTCACGGTGTCCTTCAGCCATTCGCTGTTCGGCAGCAGGCCGATCTGCACGAACACGCCTTCGAGCTCGACGCTGTGCGTCTCGCCGCTCTTGCGGTCCTTGTACGTCAGGCCGTTGACGCGCTGGCCGTCGCCGAGCACCTCGGTGGTCTGCGCCGAGGTGATGACACGCACGTTCGGCAAGCTGCGCAGCTTGCGCTGCAGCACCGCGTCGGCACGCAACTGACCGTCGAACTCGATCAGCGTGACATGCTGGACGATGCCGGCGAGGTCGATCGCCGCCTCGACGCCGGAATTGCCGCCGCCGATCACCGCGACGCGCTTGCCCTTGAACAGCGGGCCGTCGCAGTGCGGGCAGTACGCGACGCCCTTGTTGCGATATTCGTTCTCGCCGGGCACGTTCATCTGCCGCCAGCGCGCGCCGGTCGAGATCACCACCGACTTCGCCTTCAGCGATGCGCCGCTGGCGAACTGCACTTCGATCAGATCCTTGCCCGGAATGAGCTTTTCGGCGCGCTGCAGATTCATCACGTCGACGTCGTAGGCCTGCACGTGCCGCTGCAATTCGGCGGCGAGCTTCGGCCCTTCGGTTTCCTGCACCGAGATGAAATTCTCGATCGCCAGCGTGTCGAGCACCTGGCCGCCGAAACGCTCGGCGGCGACGCCGGTGCGGATGCCCTTGCGCGCGGCGTAGATCGCCGCCGCCGCGCCGGCCGGACCGCCGCCGACGATCAGCATGTCGAACGGCGCCTTCGCGTTGAGCTTCCCGGCATCGCGCGCGGCGGCACCGGTATCGAGCCTGGCGACGATCTGTTCGAGCTCCATGCGCCCCGATGCGAACGGCTCGCCGTTGAGGAACACCTGCGGCACCGACAGCACCTGGCGCTGCTCGACTTCCTGCTGGAACAGCGCGCCGTCGATCGCGACGTGCTCGATCGCCGGGTTCAGCACCGCCATCAGATTCAGCGCCTGCACGACGTCCGGGCAGCTCTGGCAGCTCAGCGCGAAATACGTTTCGAACTTGAACGAGCCTTGCAGGTTCTTCACCTGTTCGAGCAGTTCCGGCGCGGCTTTCGACGGATGGCCGCCGACCTGCAGCAGCGCGAGCACCAGCGACGTGAACTCGTGGCCGAGCGGAATGCCGGCGAAGCGCAGGTGGATCGGCTGGCCGGGCGTCGTCAGTTCGAACGACGGCTTGCGCGCGTCCGTGCCGTGCGTCGACAGCGCGATCTTGTCGGACAGCGATTCGATCGTGCGCAGCAGATCGAGCAGTTCCTGCGACGAGGCGCCGTCATCGACGGACGCGACGATCTCGATCGGCCGCGTGACCTTTTCGAGATAGGCCTGCAACTGGGTTTTGAGATGGGCGTCCAGCATGGGACTCCTCCTGAATGGTGGGGGATATTCAAAACCGGGTTGGCCCTTGTCCGGTCCGGGGGAAAACCGGACAAGGACACCCGTTACCGCATTCGTCATTGCGAGGCGCCGAAGGCAACGAAGCAATCCAGCGACACCGCCAGATCGAGCTGCGTACTGGATTGCTTCGTCGGCCTTCGGCCTCCTCGCAATGACGTTTCCAGGTTGTGCAGAGCTTCTTTAGATCTTGCCGACCAGATCCAGCGACGGCGCGATGGTCTTGGCGCCTTCCTTCCACTTCGCCGGGCAGACTTCACCCGGATGCGCGGCAGTGTACTGGGCGGCCTTGAGCTTGCGCAGGGTTTCCGACACGTCGCGGGCGATCTCGTTGGAATGAATTTCCAGCGTCTTGATGATGCCGTCCGGATTGACGATGAAGGTGCCGCGCAGCGCGAGGCCTTCCTCGTCGATATGCACGTCGAACGCGCGCGTCAGCTGATGCGTCGGATCGCCGACCAGCGGGAACTTGGCCTTGCCGACTGCCGGCGAGGTTTCGTGCCAGACCTTGTGCGAGAAATGCGTGTCGGTGGTGACGGCATAGACCTCGGCGCCCGCCTTCTGGAACTCGGCGTAGCTGCTGGCCGCGTCTTCGATCTCGGTCGGGCAGTTGAAGGTGAACGCGGCCGGCATGAAGATCAGCACGGACCACTTGCCTTTCAGGCTCTCATTGGAGACTTCGACGAACTTGCCATTGTGGAAAGCCTGCGTCTTGAATGGTTTGACTTCGGTATTGATCAGCGACATCAGAAAGTCCTCTTGAGTCGTGGTTGGGGAATCAGCAGATACATCCTAAGCGCTGGAGTTCAATTTTAAAAATTGATTGTTGGCATAATCTTCATAGGTAATGCATATGAAGATGCGCGACCCGTGTAGCGTGCGGCGCGCCGTCAGCCAGAACACACAAGGGCCGCTTGCGCGACCCTCGCTGACGACGCCCGCCCGGGCTCAGGCCGCCTTGCCGAACGCGCCGGACTGGTAGTCCTGGATCGCCTGTTCGATCTCCTCGCGCGTGTTCATCACGAACGGACCGTACTGGACGATCGGTTCGCCGATCGGCCGTGCCGCCAACAGCAGCACGCGCGCGCCCTGCGATCCGGCGTCGATGCGCACCGTGTCGCCGCGGTCGAGCGCGCCGGCGGCGCGGTTCGGCAGCGGCTTGCCGGCGATCGTCGCGTCGCCGTCGTAGACATAGACGAACGCGGTGCGCGCATCGGGCAGGGCGTGCTCGAACGACGCGCCGGCCGGCAGCCGCACGTCGAAATACAGCGGGTCGGTCGACAGCTTCGCGGCTGCCGGGTTGACCGGACCGTCGACGCGGCGCTCGCCGTCGATCAGCGTGCCGGCGATCACACGCACTTCGACGCCGTCGGCGAGCTGCACGGTCGGCACGTCCGCCGACGGAATGTCGCGGTAGCCGGCCGGCTTCATCTTCTCGGCGGCCGGCAGATTCAGCCACAGCTGGAAACCACGCATGCGGCCTTCGCTCTGCTGCGGCATTTCCGAATGGATGATGCCGCGCGCCGCCGTCATCCACTGCACGCTGCCGGGCGCCAGATCGCCGACGTTGCCGAGATGATCCTGGTGCCGCATGTGACCGTCGAGCATGTAGGTGACGGTCTCGAAGCCGCGATGCGGATGCGCCGGAAAGCCGGCGAGATAGTCGTCCGGATCGTCGGAGTAGAACTCGTCGAGCATCAGGAACGGATCGAGATACAGGCCGCGCTGGCTGCCGATGCTGCGGCGCAGCTTGACGCCGGCACCGTCGGACGTGGCGACGGACGGAATGACGTGACGCAGGGTGCGGAGGGTACTCATGGTGCGACTCCTTCAGGAAAGGCCGCGGATGTCAGGTCCGCGGCCGTTGACCTCAGACGTACGGCGTTTACGATTTGCGGCGCAGATGGTCGAGACTGAGGCGGCCGGCGCCGTTGGCGACCAGGAACAGGAAGCCGCCGGCGATCGCGAAATCCTTCATCAGCATGATCTGGTTCATCTGATCGCTGGCGCTGTGGAACAGCAGCGCGGCGACGATGCTGAAGCCGCCAAGCAGCAGCGCGATCGGCCGCGTGAACAGGCCGAGCACGATGGCGATGCCGCCGCCGAGTTCGAGCGCGATCACCAGCGGCAGCAGCGCGCCCGGCACGCCCATCGACGCCATGTATTGCTGCGTGCCGGCATAGCCGCCGATCTTGCCCCAGCCGGCGATCACGAACAGTGCGGCGATGAGAATGCGGCCGACGAGGTCGCTGTACGGTTTGACGCTGTCGAAAAGCTTGTCCATTGCAATGCTCCCAGGATGAAAGATGGAAAGACCAGTCAGGCGGCGAGACGGACGATCGCCGCCGACGCCGCTTCCAGCGAACTGCGCTTCTGATCTTCGCTGATATTCAGACCTTCGGCGTAGACGAACTCGATGTCGCGCAGGCCGATGAAATTCAGGAACGTCGTCACGAACGGCGTCTGCGAATCGGCCGGCGTGTCCTTGGAGAAGCCGCCGCGCGCGGCGAACACGTAGACCTTGCGGTCGGCGAGCAGGCCCTGCGGGCCGTTGGCCGTGTAGCGGAACGTGATGCCGGCGCGCGCGAGATGGTCGAAATACGCCTTCAGCGTCGACGGCACGCCGAAGTTGTACAGCGGCAGGCCGAGCACGACGACGTCGGCGGCCTTCAGCTCGTCGATCAGTTCCTCGCTGGCCTTCGAATGCGCGTGCTGTTCGGCAGTGCGCTGCTCGGCCGGCGTGAAGAACGCCTGCACGCG
>DASSVA010000229.1:0-2041 GCA_035706385.1 Solimonas sp.
GCCGACCCACTTCAGCCATTCCGCACCCCAGCTGTCGGCGTTCGACGTGAACTGCAGCTCGCTCGTGTAGAAACGCTGGTATTCGTCGTCGGCGCCGTAGGTCGCGATCGGCTGGCGCGTGTCGTCGAAATCGTAGACGTAATCGTGCGCGCGCACGAAGTAATAGCTGCCGAGCAGCTTGGTGTCGACGCCCGGATGGTTCCAGTTGAGGATCGCGTACGCGGCGCGCGAATCGGTCGTCAGTTCCGGTACGGAATTCGCGGTGACGACGTAATCGCGCGTCTCGGCCGGCAGCGTCGCGCCGAGCGTCGGCGACGGATTGACGTTGGCCGACGCGGTCGTGCTGGTGCCGCGCTGCTGCGCGACGAAGCCGGTGAGCTGCAGCGAGACCTCGTCGCTGAAATCGATGCCGATCTTCAGCCGCGCGCCCTTGCCGATTTCCGGCGGCAGGTGATCGTCGCTGCCGTTGTCGAGCTGGTAGACGTTGTCGGCGCGGTTGTAATACGCCGACAGGCTGGCGGCGAGGTCTGCGCCGAACGGCAGGCTGGTGTAGACGCGCGTGCGCGTGTCGTCGAAGCGCGGCGCGTAGCTGGTCTGGATCGAGGTCTCGGCCTGCCGGCCGGGATTCTTGCTCCAGATCGAGATCGCGCCGCCGGTCGAATTGCGGCCGAACAGCGTGCCTTGCGGACCTTTCAGCACTTCGATGTGGTCGATCGCGCCGAACGACTGCGCGAGGCTGTGGCCGGACGGGAAATACACGCCGTCGATGTAGGTCGCGACACTCGGCTCGGACGACGGAATGAAGATGTCGGTGCCGATGCCGCGCAGGTAGACCATGTTGTAGCCGCCGAGATCGGTGACGGTCAGGCCGGGCACGACCTGTTGCAGATCGCGTACGCCGTCGAGGCCGCGCGCGTCGAGTTCATCACCCGAGAACGCCGACACCGAGACCGGCACGTCCTGTACCGGCTCCTTGCGTTTGCGCGCGGTGACGATGACCTCGCTGATCGCGCGCGAGCCGTCGTCCGGCGCCACGTCCGTCGCGACGGCGGGCGGCGCCTCGGCTGGCAGCGCGATCGTCGGCACGACGGCATCGTCGGACGGCGCGCCATCCTGCGCCCAGACCGGCGACAGCAACAGGCTCAGCAGCGTCGCACCCCAGCGGCGGCGGCCGGCGAATCCCCGAAACATGCGCAATCCCTTTGAACGAATGAATGAACGCACGTCCGGCGTGCGCCTGGCGGAACCGACAGCGCCGCGCAGCGCTGCACGGCGGCACGTAATCTAGAGACGCCGGTGCCTGTTTGTAAAAGAATGATTCGGGTTGACGATATAACCGGATCGCAAAGCCATCCCGTCTACAGATCGTGCGACAGCACGAGGCCGCCCCAGACCAGCGAGCGGTCGCCCGGCTCGGGACGCAGTTCGGAAGTCTGGTAGCGCATCACCCACGACAGCCGGTATTCGCCGACGATCTGCGCGGTGACGCCGAGCCAGGCTTCGCCGATCAGCGGCCGCACGTCGTGATAGCCGTATTCGAGATCGCTGTCGCGGAACTGGCCCTGCAGGAACGTGTTGTAGAGACGCGCGTGCGCCTTGATGCCGCCCCAGACGTACAGCTCGCGCACGCCGGTCTCGCGCACACTGCCGGTCGCCGGCGCCGGCTCGGCGATGTATTCGACGCGATCCGGCGGGCCGGCCCACCACGGCGTGGTGATGCGGCCCCAGCGCCACGACAGCGCGGCGCTGCCTTCGGTCAGATAACCGAGACTGACGGCGACCGCGCTCTTGATCTCGTAATGCGTGGCGCCGAACGAAAGCCCGGTGCGCTGCAGATCCTGGCGCGTCAGCGTGTAGCGGAACGTCGGTTCGCCGTCGTTGGAGATCTGGTGATGCCAGCCGCGCGGCTTGTTGGCGCCGATCAGCGAATGAAAGTCGTCCTGGAATTCCGGGACGATGCGCGTGCCGAGCAGGCCGATCGACAGGCTCGTGTGATAGACCGCGCCATTGCCGTCGCCGATGTAGCTGCGGCCGTTGGCGA
>DASSVA010000230.1:0-8622 GCA_035706385.1 Solimonas sp.
CGTCGCCGGTCGCCGGTCGCGTCATCGAAATCCACGGCGCGGCCGGCGACAAGATCGCCGTCGGCGGCGCACTGGTGACGCTGGAGACCGAGGCGTCCGCCGAGACTGCGACGGCGGCACCTGCCGCCGCGCCGACCGCGCCCGCCGCGACGAAAACGCCGCCGCTTGCGGCGAGCGCCGGCAACGACCGTCCGGCCAGTTCGTCGCCGCGCGATTCGGTCGCCGCGTCGCCGGCGACACGCAAGCGCGCGCGCGAACTCGGCGTCGACATCACGCAGGTGACGGCGACCGGCGCGTCCGGTCGCGTCTGCCGCGAAGACGTCGAACGGCACGCCGGCCGCAGCGCGGCGCCGGCACCGTCACCCGCCGTTTCGCGCATCGGCGGCGACGACGAGGCGACCGAGCAGATCAAGGTCATCGGTCTGCGTCGCAAGATCGCCGAGGCGATGCAGCGCTCCAAGCAGCGCATTCCGCATTACGCGTATGTCGAGGAAGTCGACGTCACCGAACTGGAAACGCTGCGCCAGCATCTCAATGCGACGCACAAGGATCGCGCCAGGCTGACGCTGCTGCCGCTGCTGATCCAGGCGCTCGCCAAAGCGGTTCCCGAATTCCCGCAGGTCAACGCGACCTACGACGACGAGGCCGGTGTCGTCACGCGTTATCGCGCATTGCACGTCGGCATCGCCGCGCAGACACCGAACGGCCTGATCGTGCCGGTGCTGAAGCACGCGCAGCGGCTCGACCTGTGGTCGCGCGCGACCGAGATCCGTCGTCTCGCCGACGCGGCGCGCGCCGGCAAGGCGACGCGCGACGAGCTGTCCGGCTCGACGATCACGATTACCAGTCTCGGCGCGCTCGGTGGCATCGTCACGACGCCGGTCATCAATGCGCCGGAAGTCGCGATCGTCGGCATCAACAAGCTCGTCGAGCGACCGGTCGTGAAGAACGGCCAGATCGTCGTGCGAACGATGATGAACCTGTCGTCGTCGTTCGATCACCGCATCGTCGACGGCTTCGACGCCGCATCGTTCATCCAGCGCGTGAAAAGCCTGCTCGAACATCCGGCGACGCTGTTCATCGAGCCGTGAGCGGCGGCCGGTTCCGGTCCGGCACGACGAAGAAAATCGTCGCGGCCGCTCTTGAATTCGCCGGCGGCGCTCCAACGAAGCGGCGATGCGCCGAAATGCCCTGCTGATCGCCACCGCGGTAAGTCTGCTGCTGCATGGCTACATCGCGTGGCGTCTGTTGCCGCCGCTCGGCCTGCCGGCGCACGGACTCGCGCTCGCGTTGCTGCTGCTGTTGGCGTCCGCCGTCCTGACACCGGCGCCGCTGCTGATCCGGCTCAGTCATCTGTCCGAACGCGCATCCGACACGCTGGCCTGGACCGGCTACCTGGCGATGGGCGTGTTCTCCGGACTGCTGGTGCTGACGCTCGCGCGCGATGCCGTGCTCGCGCTTTCGTTCGTGCTGCAGGCGCTGCGTCCGGGCAGTGTCGACGCCGACGCGCTGCGGCGCGATTCGGCGCTCGTCGTCATCGCGCTCGCGGCGCTGGTCAGCCTCGTCGGCTTCTGGAATGCGCGGCGGATCGCGAAGGTCGTCGACGTCGAGCTGCCGATCGCCGGTCTGCCGGCCGCGTTGTCCGGCTTCACGATCGTCCAGCTCAGCGACGTCCATGTCGGGCCGACGATCAAGCACGGTTATCTCGATGCGATCGTCAGACGCGTCAACAGCCTTGATGCCGATCTGATCGCGCTGACCGGCGACATCGTCGACGGCCACATCGATCGCGTGCGCCGTCATGTCGAACCGCTCGCGGCCTTGCGTTCGCGGCACGGCAGTTATTACGTCACCGGCAATCACGAGTACTACAACGGCATCGATGCCTGGCTGCCCGAAGCGCGCCGGCTCGGGCTGCGCGTGCTGCTCAACGAGAACGCGATCATCGAGCACGACGGCGAACGTCTGCTGGTCGGCGGCGTCACCGACTACGGCGGCCATCATTTCGGCGATGTGCATCGCAGCGATGCCGGCGCCGCGGCGCGGACCGCAGAGACCGTTGCGTTCAAGCTGCTGCTCGCGCACCAGCCGCGCTCCGCCGTCGCCGCCGCCGAAGCCGGTTTCGACGTGCAGCTGTCCGGCCACACGCACGGCGGCCAGTTCTGGCCGTGGAATCTGTTCGTGCCGATGCAGCAGCCGTTCGTCGCCGGCCTGCACCGCCTGAAAAAACTCTGGGTCTATACCAGCCGCGGCACCGGTTACTGGGGACCGCCGCTGCGTTTCGGCGCGCCGTCGGAGATCACGCGGCTGCGGCTGGTGCCGGCCGACAACTAGAACGCTGAATCCCTCCGGCCGGACGCCGGCCGCTGCGATCCGTCCGCTTCGGCCGTATCATGAGCCGGCATCACTCCGGGGGGAGAGCAATGCGTTTCATTCCTGTTCTTGGCGACAAGACGCTGGCAGTGCTGTGCGTCGCGCTGGTGCCGCTGATGTTCACTGCGGCTTGTCAGCAATCCGACGCACCCGCGGCGGACGTTCCGATTGCGGCCGATGCGCCGGCCGTACTGCCGGACGCGACATTCGCGAAAACCTACGAACAGGAAGTCGCCGTTGCGATGGCCGACGGCGTGCGCATCGCCACGACCGTCACCTGGCCGTCGCTCGACGGCAAGGCGCCGGCGCCGGGCCGGTTTCCGGTCATCGTGTCGGTGACGCCTTACGGGCGCAATGCGCTGGGCGGCGCACCTGACCGTGCGATGTTCGCGACGCGCGGCATCATCGGCGTCACCGCCGATACGCGCGGCACCGGCGGCAGCGAAGGCAATCTCGACGAAAACTATTTTTCGCCGCTCGAAGCGAGCGACAGCGCCGCGCTGATCGAGTACTTCGGCACCCGCGACTATTCGAGCGGCCGCGTCGGCATGGCCGGCGGCTCGTATGTCGGCATCACCCAGCTTCTGGCCGCGGAGCAGCAGCCACCGCACCTCGCGGCGATCGTGCCGCAGGTGGTGCTGTCGGATCTCTACCGCGACGGCTTCGCGCACGGCGGCATCCCGAACATCTTCTTCGACCTGCAATACCTCGTCGTGCAGGGCGGTCCCGGTCTCGCTGGCATCAATACCGACCCGGCGCTGCTGCAGATGACGGCGTTCGGCAAGATCCAGCAACTGCTCGGCAAACCGATCGCGCTCGATTATCTGGCGCGACCGAACGACGATCCGTTCTACCGCGAGCGCTCGCCGATCTACGAGGCCGGCAAGGTCAAGGTGCCGGTGCTGCTGGTCGGCGGCTGGCGCGACGGCCTGTCGCAGCGCGGCGGTCCGGAGATGTTCCATGCGCTGTCGGCGCGCGCGAACGTCGAGACCCGGCTGTACATGGACCCCTGTACGCACAAGGGCTGCGGCGGCGTTTTCGCGCCGCTGACCGATCCGCCGGGACGCGACGACCTTGAGGCGCTGATGTTCGAGTTTCTCAGCCACTACCTGCTCGATACGCCGACGCCGGCGCGCAGTCCGGTCCGGGTGTTCATCCAGGGCGCGAACCGCTATCTCGACGACGACCGATGGCCGCCGCGCGCGACGCGCTTCACGCGCTTGTATCTGGATCAGGACACGCTCGCGTCGCAGCCGCTGGCCGAGGCCAGCGAACGCAGCTATTTCACCAATCCGCTCGCCGGCCTGAATATGACGTTCGACCAGTTCGGCACGGTCGGCGTGACGCCGTACCTGCCGACCGACCAGCGTCTCGAGGACGGTCAGGGGCTGACCTGGCGCAGCGACGTGCTCGACGCGCCGCTGACACTGGTCGGACCACTGGCCCTGCACATGGTCGCCACATCGAGCGCCACCGACACCGACTGGATCGTCAAGCTTGCGGACGTCGCGCCGGATGGCAGCGAAACGCTGATCACCAACGGCTATCTTCGCGCCTCGCATCGCGCGCTCGATGCGGCGCGCAGCCGCACGGCGGTGCCGTACCACACGCACGTCGATCCGACGCCGATCGAAGCCGGCAAGGCCTACGCGTACGATATCGAGATCTGGCCGACCGCTTACGAACTCGCTGCTGGTCACCGCCTGCAGATGCGTCTGACGAGCTACGATCTGCCGACGCATGCGCCCGCCTCGATTCACCTCGATCTGAGCGATCCGGCCGCGACGCGGATTTCACCGTTGTTGCCCGCCGTCAATCGCATCAGCGAAGGTGGAGACGATCCCAGCTATCTGCTGATTCCCGTCCAGAAGGACTGACGCAGATGAACGCACATCGATCCATCGGCGTACGCGCCGGGCGGACGATAGCGACGGTCTGCGATGCCTTCGTTCTGCTGCTGTGCGCCGCGCTGTCGGCCTGCGGATCGTCCGATCCGCTTTCGCCGGAAACCGCAGCGCCCGATGTGCCGGACGCACCGGCCTCGCCGGATACGACGCCCAACCTGCTGAGCAGTCCGCTGATCGCGGCGACGCCGCGCGTGATTGCGCTCGACGCCGCGCCGGACAACGCCGCACGTCCTTTGTCCGCGAGCCTCGACGACTGGCCCGGCAGACCCGCGCATCTCGCCGGCACCGCGCATTACGATCGCGGCGAATGGATTTACGAGGATTATCCGTGGACCGCGTACGGCGCGGCCTCGCCCGCCACCGCCGCGGTCTATCAGCTGCTCGACGGGCTTGGCGACATCGTCGATCCGGTGCAGCGCGTGCCGGGCGGGCTGGCATTTTTCCTGGCGCAGGCCGGCGCCGGCCCGCTGGTCGACGAAGCCGATCTGTCGGAACTGCGCCTTGCCGTCCGTGGCGACCGTCTGCACGTCATGGCGCGCACCACGTCGATGCGCACGCCGGTACGCACCGCCTTGTTGCTGTTGTTCGACACCGGCCGTTCCGGCGCGGCAGTGACAGTGCCTTTCGGTTCGGGTCTCAGCACCCGCGCCGCCGATACCGCGGCGCTGGTCACCGCCGGCGGCACCCGTGTCGTCGATTTGCTGAGCGGCGATCAAACCGATCTGCCCGCGCTCGCCGATCCCGCCGGATATATCAATCTGCTGACGACGAGCCTGCCGATCGCCAGCGTCGGCATGCCCGGCGCCGGACAGGTGCGGCTGGTCGCGGCGACCGGACTCGTGCAAGCCGGCCGCTACGAGTTCGAGTCCGGCGGCAGCGCCGGTCCGCTGGCGAAGGTCGTGCCGCGCTTCGATGTCCCGGTGCAGTCGACCTACGATCGCCGCCAGGCGCTGGCGCTGGCCGCGCACGACGTCGATCGATTTTTCGTCACCGTTTCGCTCGACCGCATGCGAGCCGGCGACAGCGAACGCCTGCTGCCCGGCATCGGCTATTCGGTCCGCACCTATCTGGCGCCGGAAGCGCGCAGCAGCGAAGGCGGCAGCGACGGCATCCTGAGGCAGTACGGTCTGTATGTGCCGCAGGGCTACGCGGACGATCCTGTCCCGGCGACGCTGCTCCTTCGCGGTTCAAGCATGACCGCGCACGGGCTTGCCGCGATCACGCCCGGTCTGTTCCAGAATCTCGGCGACGACAACGGCGCGATCATCATCAGTCCCTGCGGCAGAAGTCCTTTCGATCTGTTCCAGGGACCGGTCTATCTCGACACGCTGCAAGCCCTCGACGACGCCGAGGCGCTGCTGGCGATCGATCGGGATCGCGTGACGGTGGCCGGCTATTCGATGGGCGGCTATGCCACCTACATGTTTGCCGCGACCCGGCCCGAACGGTTTGCCGGCGCGTTCGTGATCGAAGGCCCGGTCGGCGGCAATCGTCCGGCCACGGCACTGCTGATCATGCCGGATGTCGTTCCGTCGCTCGCCAATCTTCTCCATACGCCAATCGAAATCTTCCAGGGCGACATCGACGCGAACGTGCCGATCATCCACGCGCTGGCGGCGGTACGGCGATTGCGGAGCCTCGGGTTTCGCTACCGGTTCAATCTGCTGCTGGCCAATACGCATTTCTCGCCGGGACTGCAGAACGACTACAGCATCGGCGCCCGCTACCTGAAAGGCCTGCGACGCGTCAGCGAACCGGCAAGAGTCCTGTATTCGCGTTCGATGCCGTACGAACATGCGGTCGATACGGCCAGCAACACCGATCTGCCCGCTGCCGGAACGTCCGTCGGCCTGTCGTTCGACGATGCATGGTTCGTTCACGATCTGCAGGCAGTCGATCCGGTGAACGGCACCGCGACCGTCGATGTGCGAACCCTGTCGCGCGCTGATGGCGCGGTCACACCCGTCGTCACCACCGGTATCGATACCGGTCCGCTGACCGGACAGGCAGTGTCGCCATTCGAGGAACAGTCGTGGCAGATCGAACCGACCGCGGATGCGCCGCGCAATGCGTTCGACGCGAATCTCGCGGGCGTCGCGCATCTGCGGCTCGATCTTGCCGGCATGGCGCTGAGCGCTTCCGAACCGCTGACTGCCGATGTCCACACCGATTCACCGGTCGTCATGGTCCTGACGCTGTCCGGATCGGACTGTGTTGCCCTGCCCGGGGACCTGCCGGGAACGATCATGCCGGGCGCGGTGACATTGACGCTGGCGCCGGGCGATCACGCGATCCGTCTCGATCCCTGCGGTTGAGCGGCGCAGCGCGAGAAAGCGAATGGGCGTTGCCGCGTCGACGGACTAGCCGGCGCGACCGGCACCGCAGACCTGCCGGATCCGTTCGGCCGGAACGCGCAGTTGTTCGAGCAGATATTGCTTGAACGAAGGCTCGTACGGCTGCGCCGCGATCGCGTGCTCCATGCACAGCAGCCAGGCATCGCGCTCGGCCTCGGCGATCGGCAGCGGCTGGTGAAAACCGGGAATGCTGATCGGTCCGTAGTGCTCGTTGTAGAGCCGCGGCCCGCCCAGCCAGCCGCACAGAAAATACGTCAGCTTGCGGCGCGTCTCGCTGATGTCCGGCGGATGCATCGCGCGAATGACGCGGGCTTCCGGGAAGCTGTCCATGTTGTCGTAGAAATCGTCAACGAGTCTGGTGAGACCGGCGAGTTCGCCGGCGGCACGATACGAATTCGCGCCCACTCCATATCGCTGATCTTGCGCCTGCATGTTGATTCGGCCTCCCGATCGTCGGTGACGTGGTACCCGAGGCCGGGATCGAACCGGCATGACCGTGAGGCCGAGGGATTTTAAGTCCCTTGCGTCTACCAGTTTCGCCACTCGGGCATGGCAGGAAATAAATGGAGGCTAGGGTCGGAATTGAACCGGCGTACGCGGATTTGCAGTCCGCTGCATGACCACTCTGCCACCTAGCCAGTCGGACAGCCGCAGGATTGTATAGCGGCTCAGACTAAAAAACCCCGTGGTCTGATCCGCCGGGGTTGTTCGATTTGGAGCGGGAAACGAGGCTCGAACTCGCGACCTCAACCTTGGCAAGGTTGCGCTCTACCAACTGAGCTATTCCCGCATCGAGGACGCGTATTCTAGTGGCAGGCTACGCTAAGTCAAGCATTTCATTAGGTCATTTTTTGCACATGCGCGTGGCGGCTCACGCGCCGGCTTCGCGCATCATCGGCCAGGCGGCGCGCAGGTAGTTGACCATGCTCCAGATCGTCAGCGCCGCGGCGACGAACAGCAGCCAGTAGCCGACGTCGTACCACGGCACGCCGAACGTGCGAATCTGCCAGATCATCATGCCGATCGCCGTCATCTGCACGGCGGTCTTCCATTTGCCGACCCAGCTGACCGCGACGCTGGTGCGCGCGCCGAGCTCGGCCATCCATTCGCGCAGCGCCGAGATCGTGATCTCGCGGCCGATGATGATCGCGACCAGCACGCCAAGCAGGCTGCCCGGATCGTCGCGCAGCAGCATGACCAGGCAGATCGCGACCAGCAGCTTGTCGGCGACCGGATCGAGGAACGCGCCGAAGCGCGTGGTCTGATTCCAGCGCCGCGCCAGATAACCGTCGAGCCAGTCGGTGATCGCCGCCGCCGCGTACAGCACGGTCGCGATCTGTCGCGCGTGCGCCCAGGGTACATAGAACAGACCGAGGACGACCGGGATCACGGCGACGCGCAGCAGGGTGAGAATCAGCGGCAGGTTCAGGCGCAATCCGTGGTTCCGTTTTCGCCGCCGGTGGCGACCGATGCGTCGATAGTAGCGATCAGTGGAAGTAGGCGTAAACTCGTTCGGCCAGCGTCCGCGAAACGCCTTCGACCCGCGCCAGCTCGTCGACGTTGGCGCGCTTGATCTGCGCGAGCCCGCCGAACGCCTTCAGCAGCGCGCGCCGGCGCGCCGGTCCGAGTCCTTCGACCGCCTCCAGTCCCGAACTGAGGCGCGCCTTGTCGCGCCGGCCGCGATGGCCGGTGATCGCGAAGCGGTGCGCCTCGTCGCGGATGCGCTGGATCAGGTGCAGCGCCGGCGAATCCGGTGACAGGTTCAGCGGCAGTTCGCGTTCGGCGACGATCAGTTCTTCGAGACCCGGTCGCCGCGTCGGTCCCTTGGCGATGCCGACCACGCGCAACTCGCCGATCTCCAGTTCTTCGAGCGCTTCGAGCGCCGCATTGAGCTGGCCGAGCCCGCCGTCGATGAACAGCACGTCCGGCGCCTGCGCCTCGCCGCTCTTGACGCGCGCGAAGCGTCGCGCGACGGCCTGTTTGATCGC
>DASSVA010000231.1:0-2576 GCA_035706385.1 Solimonas sp.
CCCCAGGAGTCCTTCGATGAAAAACCGTCTTTCCGTTGTTGCGCTGTTTGCCGCCGCGAGCGCGCTGAGCGCGCCCGCGTTCGCCGCCGGCGTCGAGGCCGGCGCGCAGGTCGATCTGCCGACGTCGGCGGCCGTCAAGGCCGACGCCAGCACTGCGGCGCAGAACGCCAAGGCCGACGCCAGCGCCGCCACGCAGAACGCCAAGGATGCCGGCGCGGAACTCGGACACGCCGCCAAGGTCAAGGCGCAGGCTGGCGCCGACAAGGTCGGCGATGCGGCGGCCGCGACTGGCGAAAAAGCCAAATCGACGGCAAAGAAGGCCGGCCACAAGGCACACCATGCGGCCAAGTCGGCCGCCGCCACGACCGGCTCGGCGCTCGGCGCCGTCGGCAGCACCGTCAACGACACGGTCGACGCCGCGAAAGGCGCCGTCAGCGTCGACGCGGAAGCCAAGGTCGGCCAGTAAGGCCCCGCTCGAAAGATGTACAAAGGCCTCCCCGTTCGCGGGGAGGCTTTTTGTCGAGCGCGAAAAACCGCTGAAGAAGCGTCGCGAGCGACGGCAGATCGTGCGAGGACGGAGCACAGCAAGCGCAACGTACATCAGTACGTGAGCATTGCGGCGAATCGGCGCGAAGCCGATTCGGACCTCGGCGCAGCCGAGGCCCGAAGGGCGAGGCACAGGACGTGCCGAGTCAGCACCGCCCGCGTGCGAGCTGCCGAGCGCAGCAGCTTGCTCAGCGGTTTTTCAGCAGCAGTGGCTGATCGCGCGCAGCACGTCGGAACGCGAAATCTGGCCGACCAGCTTGCCGTCGTCGACGACCGGATAGCGGCGGAAGTGGCTGTTGTTGATGAACAGCCCGGCGAGATGCGCGAGGCTCGTGTCGGAGCTGACGGTTTCGACGGTCGTGCTCATGTACTGGCTGATCGGCCCGGCGACGCAGGTGTCCTGCGCGGCGACCAGCGCGATCTGCAGGCAGTCGCGCTCCGACAGCATGCCGACCAGCTTGCCGCTGGCATCGACGACCGGCGCACCGGAGTGGCCGCTCTTGACCAGCTGGTGCACCGCGTTCATCACCTCCATTTCCGGCGTGAACGTCATCAGCCTGGAGCTCATGTAATCACGGACACAGACTTTTTCCAGCGTGGCCATCTCGCTCTCCTCGACCGCGTGCGCTTTCGCCGATGGACGATACCGGCTGCGTGGCGGCGGCTCAAGCCTACGCCGTTGCGTTCGCGAACGGCGTAGTCCGAACGATGTCTTTCCCGCCGGAAGCCGGCTCAGCGCCGCGTCAGCCAGCCGTGCAGCTGATGACCGCGATCGCGCAGCCAGCGCTTGTGCTGTTCGAAATCCGGCATCTGCCGTTCGACCAGCGCCCAGAACCGCGCCGAATGGTCCATGTGCACGAGATGGCAGAGCTCGTGCACGGCGACGTAGCGGAATACGTCGGGCGGCGCCATCACCAGCCGCCACGACAGGCAGATGACGGCGCCCGGATTGCAGCTGCCCCACTGCGTCTGCGGATCGTTGATGCGCAGTTCGCGCCAGGCGACACCGAGCGGCGCGGCCGCGGCATCCAGATGCGCGCGCGCATCGAGCCGCGCCTGCTGGATCAGGGCCTGACGCAGCACGCCGTCGAGTTTCGCCGCCTGGCTGTCGGCCGGCGCCGCGAGCACGACGACCCGGTCCGATTCGAAACGCACGGCAGCGCGGCGCAGACGCGCCGGCTCCAGCTTCAATGGCCATTCGCGGCCGCGCAGGCGGATGTGATCGCTGCCGTCCCAGCGCAGCCGCGCCGGCGGCGGATGCGCGGCGCTCTGCTGCGCGAGTTCGGCCAGCTTGCTGCGCACCCAGGCCTCGCGCGCGCGGAAGAACGCCAGCGCTTCGGCGCGCGCGACCCAGCGCGGCCAGATCAGCGTGACGCTGCGATCGGGATGCACTTCGAGCCGGATGTTGCGTGCCCTGGCGCTGATCCGCTCGGTCAGCGTGTAGTCCTCGCGGAACAGTTCGATCTGGCGATCCGTGTCGGTCAAAGGCGTGCGACCAAAAAATGTCCGTCGCGCTCGACGGGCGCGTCAGAACGGACTCTCGGCATCTTCATGCGCCATCTATCCACAGGCTTGTCCCCGGAATCTGGGAATAAGTCACCGCCGTGTCAGCGCGCGACATAGCCGATCTTCGCGAGCACGCCGTCGAGCTCGTCGAGCGAATGGAAGCGGACGCGCAGTTCGCCCTTGCCGGACTTGTCGGCGGTGACGACGACCGGGCACGCCAGATGGTCCGACAGCTCGCGCTCCAGCACCTGCCAGTCGGTCGGCTTGCCGGGCCGGAACACGACCAGCTTGTCGCGCGCCGCGGCGATCCGCTGTTCGAGACCGCGCACCGTCAGCTTGTGACGGATGATCTGATCGGCCCAGCCGAGCTGCTGGTCGAGCGGCACACCGGCGAGCACCTTGGCGTGGCCGAGCAGGATGTGCCCGTCGTTGACCAGCGCCGCGACATCCGGCACCAGATTGAGCAGGCGCAGATAGTTGGTGACGTATTCGCGCGACTTGCCGACGCGCTCGCCGATCTCGGC
>DASSVA010000232.1:0-3212 GCA_035706385.1 Solimonas sp.
CTCAGCGGCGCGCGCAAGAACATCAGCTACAACCCGGCCAACGGCCGGCTGCAAGGCGCCGGCGGCGATGCCGCGCTCGAAGCGCGGCTCCGGAATTTTCTGTTCCGCTATCACGGATCGGCGCGCGCGCTCGTCGAGCGATTGTTCGCGCCGTATCGCGGACATCTGATCGATGGTCGCGCGAGTTATCGGCCGGCCGAGATCGCCGGCCGCGTGCCGAAATCGTGGCGGCACGACGACACGCGCCTGCACGTCGATGCGTTTCCGGCGACGCCGGTGCACGGCCGGCGGCTGCTGCGCGTGTTCAACAACATCAATCCGCATGGTGAGCCACGGCGCTGGCAGGTCGGCGAACCGTTCGCCGAGGTTGCCACGCGTTTCGCGCCGCGCGCGCCGAAGCCGAACGCGCTGGCCGCGCAGTTGATGGCGCTGACGAAGATCACCAAGTCGAAGCGGACCGCGTACGACCATTACATGCTGCAGCTGCACGATGGCATGAAAGCCGATCCCGATTACCAGGCGCAGGTCGTCAAGACACCGGCCGAGTTCGCGCCTGGCGAAACCTGGATCGTTTATTCCGATCAGGTTTCGCATGCGGTGCTGGCCGGCCGCTACATGCTCGAACAGACGTTCTACGTGCCGGTCGACGCGCTGCAATATCCCGAGCGTTCGCCGCTGCGCGTGCTGGAGCGGGTCACCGGTCGATCGCTGTTGTAGCAACGTGTCCGAGCAACTGCGTCGCGGCGGTCGCGACGCGCTGCGGCGTCAGTCCGCGCATGCAGTCGAAACGACCGTCGCAGGTCGGATGGCGGCGGCACGGCGCGCAGGCCAGCGCGTCGTACATCACGACGAGCGGCGATTCGGCGCCCTGGCGGTACGGACAGGTCGAGCCGAACAGCGCGACCGTCGGCGTCTTCACGGCGATGCCGATATGCGTCAGGCCGGTGTCGACGCCGACCACCAGCGTCGCGGCCGCCAGCCACGCCGGCAGCTCGGCGAGTTTCGTGTCGCCGACCAGATCGATCAGCGGCGCGCGCGTCGCGGCGGCGATCCGCGCGGCGGCGTCGCGATCACCGGGACCGCCGAACATCACGCACGGTCCGAGTCCGGCATCTTTGAGGCGCTGCACGAGTTCCGGCCAGTGTGTTTCCGGCCAGTGCTTCTGCGGCCGCGTCGTGAACGGGCAGATCGCGACGAAGCGGTCGAGCCCGAGCGCGGTGCGGCGCGCGGTCACGGCGTCGCGCATCGCGTCCGTGACGATCAGCCGCGGTGGGCCGGCACGCTCGCCGCTGACGGTTTCGGCGAAATAACGGTATTCGGACGCGATGTCGGCCGGTGCGCCGCCCTTGTCGAGCAGCCGGTCCATCCAGAACTGCAGCGGTTCCTTCGAGCGAAAGCCGACGCGATAGCCGCCGGCGAGCCGCGCGACCAGCCGCGACTTGGCGAGTCCCTGCACCTCGAACACCCAGTCGAAACGCCGTGCGCGCAGCTCGCGGCGCAGCCGCAGCAGCGCGGCCGGTGACTTGAACAGGTTCGCCGGCGCGCGGATCACTTCGGCTATGCGCGGATCGCCGTCGAGGATGCCGGCGAAGCCGGTCTGTGCGAGCCAGGCGATTCGCGCCTGCGGCCAGCGCCGGCGCAGCGCGTCGAGCATCGAGGTCGCGAACACGATGTCGCCGAGCGCCGACAGCCGCACGATCAGGATGCGCGGCGCGGCGCGGTCGGCGGCGGGCAGATCGAACGGAGCGTCGGACACAGGCAGTCGAAACGGTGGCGAGCGCGCATGCTGCGGTCTGCCCGCGACCGGCGCAAGCTCGGAACCGCTGATTTCGCGTCATGGGCAGCGGCCGGCGATTCCCTATAATTGCGCCCTTCTGATCGGCGGCGCGCGGCGTCCGCCGTTTTCCTGACAGCTCAAGGGCGGAATGCTGCAATGACTTCTTTTGCCGAACGCGACGGGTTTATCTGGTACGACGGGGAACTGAAGCCCTGGCGCGAATGCACGACGCACGTGCTGACCTACACGCTGCATTACGGCGTCGGCTGCTTCGAAGGCGTGCGCGCCTACAAGACGCCGAACGGCACGGCGATCTTCCGTCTCGAAGAGCATACGAAGCGGCTGTTCAATTCCGCGAAGATCCTCGGCATGAACATGCCGTGGACGCAGGAGCAGCTCAACGAGGCGCAGAAGGACGTGTTGCGCGCGAACAAGCTCGAATCGGCGTATATCCGGCCGATGGTGTTCTACGGCAGCGAAGGCATGGGCTTGCGCGCGTCGGGCCTGAAGACGCACGTGATCGTCGGCGCATGGACCTGGGGCGCGTATCTCGGCGCCGACAACATGGAACGCGGCATCCGCATCAAGACCAGCTCGTTCCAGCGCCAGTACGTCAACGCCGGCCTGTGCCGCGCGAAAGCCAACGCCAATTATCTCGGCTCGTCGATGGCGCTCAACGAAGTGCTGCGCGACGGCTACGACGAGGCGCTGATGCTCGATCCCGAAGGTTTCGTCGCCGAAGGCAGCGCCGAGAACATCTTCGTCGTCAGCAATGGCGTGATCAGCACGCCGGATGTCACCAGCGCGCTCGACGGCATCACGCGCCGCACGGTGATGCAGCTCGCGCAGGACTTCGGCTACAAGGTCGTCGAGCGCCGCATCACGCGCGACGAGGTCTATATCTGCGACGAGGCGTTCTTCACCGGCACCGCCGCCGAAGTGACGCCGATCCGCGAAATCGACAACCGGCCGATCGGCGAAGGCCGCCGCGGCCCGGTCACGGAAAAGCTGCAGGCCGCGTATCTCGCGCTCGTCAACGGCGAGAGCGACACATATCCGGAGTGGCTGGCGCACATCTAGGCGCCGCGCGATGAACGCCGAGCTTCCGGACTTCGCGCCCGCCCGCGTCCTGGTCGTCGGCGACCTGATGCTCGATCGCTACTGGATCGGGCCGACTTCGCGGATCTCGCCGGAAGCGCCGGTGCCGGTCGTGCGGATTCGCAAGGACGAAACACGACCCGGCGGCGCGGCGAACGTCGCGCTCAATATCGCCAGCCTCGGCGCGTCGGCGGCGGTGCTCGGCGTGGTCGGCGCCGACGAGGCCGCGCGCACGCTCGGCGAGCAGTTGCAGGCGCGGCACGTCAGCGCCGATTTCATCATCGCCGCGGCGGCGCCGACGATCACCAAGCTGCGCGTGCTGTCGCGCAACCAGCAG
>DASSVA010000233.1:0-3609 GCA_035706385.1 Solimonas sp.
CGTAGTCGGAACCCGGACGCGCCTGTTTGTAAAGGCGCGGCACCGTTTCGAGATTGTGGTTGAAGACGTCCGGCGGATTGTCCTTGAAGATCGCCAGCGCCGGGTCCATGCGGCCGCGGAAGTCCGGGACCAGCACTTCGATCGTCAGCGCCGGCGACAGCGCGCGTGCGTGCTGGATGCAGGCGGCGAAATGCGCGGCGCCGCCGTCCTTCAGATCGTCGCGGTCGACGCTGGTGATGACGACGTAGCGCAGGCCCATCGCGCGAATCGTTTCGGCCAGATGGCGCGGCTCGTCGGCATCGAGCGGATTCGGCCGGCCGTGCGCGACGTCGCAGAACGGGCAGCGGCGCGTGCAGATGTCGCCCATGATCATGAACGTCGCGGTGCCCTTGCTGAAGCATTCGCCGAGGTTCGGGCACGAGGCTTCCTCGCAGACCGTGTGCAGCCTGGCGGCGCGCAGCACGTCCTTGATGCGCGCGACTTCCGGCGTGCCCGGATTCTTCGCGCGGATCCACGCCGGCTTGCGTAGCGGCGCAGCGGTCGCTTCGATCTTGATCGGGATGCGCGCCATCTTTTCCGCGCCGCGCAGTTTCTCGCCCTGGACGACGGGTTTGACGGCAGGGCGTTCGCCCGGCGCGGATGGGGGAGGGACTGTGCTCATTGCAGCTCCGCTGGTCAGGCCGGCATTGTACGCCGACGCCGCGCAGCGGGCCGGACGCGGCGACCGATCAGGCGGCCGCGACGAGCGAAGGCTGCACGATGAGCGGCGCTTCGCGGCGGACGCCGAGCGCCTGTTCGATGGCGGTCTGCGCGTCGTTCGCGAGTTCGGTGCGTTCGCGGCCGCGTGCGTCGATCGGCGCGCAATACGTGACGTCGACGTCGAGCCGTGCGACCCGCAGCACGCGCAGCACATGCCGCAGCAGATCGTCGTCGCCGACGAACGGCGCGACGTCGCGGCCGTCGACGGCGTGGTAGCGCAGGGCGATCGGCTGCACCGCGCAGCGCGCGTCGATCGCCGGCGCGAACATCCGCGCGTGAAAGCGCAGCACGTCGTTGCCGTCGCTCGTCGTGCCTTCCGGGAACAGCGCGACGCTGCCGCCGCCGCGCAGGAACACCGACAGACGATCAGCCAGGCGCGGTACGTCGCCCTTGCCGCGCCGCAGATAGAAGCTGCCGGCCGCGGTCGCCAGCCAGCCGGCGAGCGGCCAGTTGCGGATTTCCGATTTGGCGACGAAACGCACCGGCTCGATCGCGTTGATCACGGAAATGTCGAGCCACGAGACGTGATTGGCGACGCTCAGATGCGCTGTCGCGACCGGCTCGCCGTGACGTCGCACGCGGACGCCGAGGATCCGCAGCAGGACGCGGTGCCACCAGCCGGCGAGCCGCGCGCGATCGAGCCGCTCGAAAAGATCGAGGCCGGCGACGGTCGCCATCAGCAGGCCGACCGCCAGATGCACGAGCACGAGCGTGCCGCGCAGCGCGGCGCGCACGCTCGCCACGATGCGGACCGGCATCAGCGCAGGCCGGCCTCGACCGCCGTCGCAGCGGGAGCGGCCTGGCCGAGAAAGTGCCGCGCGTAGCGTGGATTCAGATCGCGGACATCGAGCAGCATGAACACGTCGGCGCAATTGAAATCGCGGTCCCAGTACGCTTCGCCGCAGGCTTTCGCGCCGAGGCTCAGATAAGCCTTCAACAGCGGCGGCATGCGGACCGGGTCCGCCGCGCGGCGATCGGCGGCCGGCAGCGGAATGTACGGCCGCACCTGCTGCGACGGCGCTGCCAGATGGCGGCTGCGGATCTGTTCGAGAATCGCGTGCGCGGTCGCGCCGCCGTCGCGCAGATCGATCGACGCGCAGCCGAACAGATAGTCGTAGCCGTGATTGACGATGTAGGTGGCGATGCCCTGCCACAGCGTCGCGATCACCGCGCCGCTGCGGAATTCCGGCGCCACGCAAGTGCGGCCGATTTCCATCACGCGGCCCGGCAGGCTGTCGAGCATCGCCAGATCGAACTCGCCGGCCGAATAGAAGCCGCCGGCACCGGGCGCGCGCTCGCCGGTCAGGATGCGCGTGCAGGCGACGACGCGGCCGGACGCCGGTTCGCAGACCATCAGGTGACGGCAGAACGGATCGTACTGGTCGTGGTCGAGCCTGGCGTCGCCGCCGTCGATCGCGGCGCCCAGTTCGCCGGCAAAGATTTCGTAGCGCAGGCGCTGCGTCGCGCGAATCTCGGCGTCGGTTTGCGCGAGGCGGACCTCGAAGCGCGGGCGTCGCGGCAAATCACCATCCACACGTGTCGACATGCGTCGCTCCTTTTCGGATGCGCGCACTCTATGAAGCCGCGATTGAAACGATGTGACGGTGGAATGACCGCTTTGTGACAGCGGCCGCGGCCGCGTGGGCCGCTCAGTTGCGCGTGAACCAGCCCGGATGCACGTCGTCGGTCGTCCAGATGCGCCGGTGCAGGTGCGCGAGCGTGACGGCGTCGAGCAGCAGCTGGTTGCGTTCGCTGTCTTTCAGTGTCGCCGGATCGCGGCGCGCGGCGGCGTCGGCGAGATTGCGCAGGCTGCGCTGCGATTTCTCGTTCGCGGACTGGCGGCGACGGCCGACCAGACCGAGCAGCGCGTTGGCCGCCGGTTCGCGCGCGACGCGGCGAAAATCGGGATAGTCGGGCGTGCGCCGCAGGCCGGCTTTCAGCCAGCGCAGTTCGCGCGGCGTCAGCGATTCCTCGGGGATCAGGAACAGGCGCGCACCGCGCGCGCCGACGCCGAGCGAACGGCGCGAACTCCAGACCGACAGCGGAATCGCGATGACGAGACTGCCGGCGACCGGCAGCAGCCACCACAGGAAATGCGGGTTGAGCCAGTAGACGAGGCCGAGCCACGCCAGGCCGAGCAGCGAACCGCCGCCGTGACGCAGCGCCGCCTGGCTCCACGGCGTCGCGGCGTCTTCGCGCGGCGGCGATTTCCAGACGACCGGAATGCCGAGCAGCGCGGAGACGACGTACTGCGTGTGGAACAGCATGCGGATCGGCGCGAGCAGCGCCGAGAACGCCATCTCGACGACCAGGCTCGCGAACAGACGCAGGCGGCCGCCGTACGGGCGCACGGTCTCGTGACGGATCATCAGCAGCAGCGCGGCCAGCACCTTCGGCAGGAACAGCAGGGTCATCGTGCCGGCGAACAGACGCACCGCCCATTCCGGATGCCATTCCGGCCAGCTCGGGAACAGCTGGTACGGTTGCGTGAAATAGGTCGGCTCGGTTTTCATGAAGACGAACAGCAGCGACGTCGACACCGCGAGGAACGCGAACCACAGCGGCGCCGACAGATACGCCATCACGCCGGTCATGAACACCGCACGATGCGCCGGATGCAGGCCGCTCGTGAAGAACAGCTTGAAGTTCTGCAGGTTGCCCTGGCACCAGCGCTGGTCGCGCTTGAGTTCGTCGAGCAGCGTCGGCGGCATTTCCTCGTAACTGCCGGGCAGGTCGTACGCGATCCACACGCTCCAGCCGGCGCGGCGCATCAGCGCCGCTTCGACGAAATCGTGCGAGAGGATTTCGCCGGACAGGCCGCCGCGGCCGGGCAGGCGGCCGAGCGCGCAG
>DASSVA010000234.1:0-2311 GCA_035706385.1 Solimonas sp.
GAGGCGCGGCTCGAACAGCTCGCGCATTACGATGCGCTGACCGGCCTGCCGAATCGCGCGATGCTGCAGGACCGCCTGCAGCAGGCCTGGCTCGCGCAGCAGCGCGGCGGCCGCATGCTCGGCGTGCTGTTTCTCGATCTCGACCGTTTCAAGGAGATCAACGACCGCCACGGCCACGAGGTCGGCGACCTGGTGCTGAAGGCGACCGCCGAGCGGCTGAAAGCGGCGATGCGCGAGTCCGACACGGTCGCGCGCCTGGCCGGCGACGAGTTCGTGATCGTCGCGCCGGGTCTGCGCTCGATCGACGACGCGGCGCAGCTCGCGCAGAAGCTGATCGACCGCTTCGCGCAGCCGCTGGCGATTCCGGGCCACCACATCGTGTCGAAGCTCAGCGTCGGCGTGACGCTGTATCCGCTCGACGAGAGCGACGGCGAAACCCTGTTGCGGCACGCCGACATGGCGATGTACGAAGCCAAGCAGGCCGGCCGCGGCTGTTACCGGATCTTCACGACCGAAATCTCTGCCGACCGGCGCCGGCGTCTCGATCTCGAACGGGAAATCCACGCCGCGGTCGCACTCAACCAGTTCCACCTGCTGATGGCGCCGATCGTCGATTCCGGCGACGGCGCCGTCCGCGCGATCCGCGCCTGCCTGTACTGGCAGCACCCGCGTTTCGGCCGCATCGACGAGGACGAGCTGCTGCGGGCCGGCAACCGCGCCGGCCTGATCGGCGATCTGGAACTGTGGCAGATCACGCACGTCTGCGAACATCACCTCAGCGCGCGGCAACGCGGTCTGCCGGTGCTGCCGTTCATCATCGCGATCTCGGGCTGGCAGCTGCGCAGCGGCGAGTTCGCCCAGCACGTCGGCGAGCTTTTGCGCCGCTACGAGGTGCCCGGCGACCGGCTGATTCTCGCGCTCAGCCCGGACGGCCTGATCGAGACCGCGCCGCTGCACGTCGCGAGCCGCGGCCTGCTCGCACAGGGCGTGCGGCTGGCGCTGCGCGATTTCAACCTGCCGCTGCCCGACGCAGGCAGTACGCCGCTGCAGCTGCTGCTGGCGCCGACGGAGCTGGACGAGGCCGCGCAGATCGCGGCGCTGCTGGCGGTCGCGGCCGGGCGCGGCGCCACGCTGGTCGCAACGCCGGGCAGCGACGAAGCGCTGCGGCGCTGGCAGGCGGCCGGCGTGCACGATGCGATCGCGCCGCGAACGGCGATCGAAGCGCCGGCGATGATCGACTGGCTGGTCGGCCGCGGGCTGCGGCCGCTGTAGCCTGCGGTTTCGGGACGGCGGCGGCTGTGCACGTCGTTTTGACAGTGAATTGCCGTATATTGGCGCCACCAGGGGGCTCGTGATCCGTCCGATGCGCGCGGCAGTCGATTGCCGTGTGCGGCAGTGCGCAGCACCTGACCCGTTCCACGAATCGTTGTCGCGCAGCCGGGCGCGCTGTCTCCGGGCATTTCAGAGGCACTTCGACCATGACCAGACTCCGCCCTCAGGTTCCCCGCGAGGATCTGATGCGTCTGATGAAATTCCGGCCGGTCTACACGCACGCCAAGATTCTGCTGTTCATCGCGATCATGGTGATGCTCGGCGCGATCGTCTGGAACACCGAATCGGCCTGGCTGCGCTGGATGGCCTATATCGGCCTCGGCTACATGCAGATGGGCATGGTCACGTTCATGCACGACGCGACCCACAACGTGCTGTTCGAGCCGCGCTGGGAAAACTGGGCGTTCGGCATCGTCGCGATGACGCCGCTGCTCGCATCGTTCGTGGCGTTCAAGGAAGATCACCTCGAGCACCATCGCTATAACCGGTCGTATCAGGATCCGGATGCGTTCACGATGGGCAAGCGCGGTCCGCTCGATTTCGTCGTGTTCTATCTGTACATCGCCGCCAGCGCCTTGCTCAGCTTCCTGCATTTCAACCTGCTGTACCCGATCGGCAAGTTCAATCGCCGCAACTGGGCGATCCACATCGGCGAAACGCTGTTCAAGGTCGCGGTCTACACCATTCTGCTGACCTGGGCGTACCGGCACGGCGTGCTCGACAAGACGCTCGGCCTGGTGCTGTATCCGATCCTGTTCTTCTCGTTCTTCAACGCGATGCGCTTCATCTCGGAGCACTACGAGACGCCGTGGAACGAAGGCAAGCTGACCGGCACGCGCACCGTCATTTCGAATCCGGTGCACTCGTGGTTCTGGAACAACATCAACTGGCACATCGGCCACCACGTGTTTCCGCGCGTGCCGTATTACAACCTCGTCGAGCTGCACAAGATGATCGAGCCCGACATCGACGGACTCGG
>DASSVA010000235.1:0-22791 GCA_035706385.1 Solimonas sp.
GCCGATTCTCGCGCTGACCGTTCTGGCCGCGATCGTCGGTCTGGTCTACTGTCTTTCGGCGACGCCGACTTATCGCGCGACGGCCTCGCTGCTGATCGAACCGAAAGAGGCCAACGTCGTCGAAATCGACAAGGTCTACGAGACGCAGGGCATCGTCCGCGAATATCACCGCACGCAATATGAGCTGCTGCATTCGAGCGAACTCCTCGCACGCGTCATCGAAGATCTCGATCTGGCGAACGATCCGGCGTATGCCGATTTCAAGAGCGGTCCCGGCGGAACGCCGAAGCTGCATCTGCGTGATCGCATCCTGCAGCAGGTCCAGGCGTTCGCGCCGCGAATCTATGAATTGCTGAATCTGTCCGCGCTGCGTGCACGGCGCGAGACGCTGTTGAGTCAGGTGCTCGAAGACACCAAGGTCGATCCCGTTCCGAACACTTATCTCGTCAAGGTCAGCTTCGAATCCGATCGTGCCGAACTGTCGGCGCGCGTCGCGAACGCGATCGTCGAGACCTACATGCAGCGCGAGCGCGCCGCCCGTACCGGCGTCGGCCACGAGGCTGCCGACATGCTCGTGCAGCGCGTCGACGAGACCCGCAAGGCCTTGCAGGCGTCCGAACAGGCGCTGCAGAAATTTCTCGAACAGCAGGATCTCGTGACCGTCGGCGGCGGTTCGCGCCAGCTCGTCGAGGAAGATCTGACGCAGCTGTCGTCGCAGTTGCGCGAAGCGCAGCAGCAGAAGAACCAGCTGGCGAATGTCTACAACCGCATCCGTTCGGCGGGCGATCGCGTCGAGTCGCTGCAGGACATTCCGCAGATCCAGGAAGACCCGCTGGTCCGCGATACCAAGAGCGCCTATCTGGCGGCGCGCGAGGCGCTCGATCAGCTGGGGCCTCGCTATGGCACGCAGCACCCGGTCCGCATCGCCGCGCAGGCGCGCTATGACGCGGCGCGACGTGCGTATTTCACGCAGCTGCAGATTCGCGCCGACGGTATCCGCTCCAACTACGAGCTCGCCGCGAAGACCGAGGCGGAATTGAGCTCTGCGGTGAATCGCTCGACCTCGCGCATTCAGAACCTCGATCGCAAGGACTACGATCTCAAAGTCCTGCAGCGCGACGTCGACAGCAACCGCGAGCTCTACGACACCTTCCTGAAGCGGTACAAGGAAACGCAGGCGACCGCCGATCTCGAACTCGGCAGTGCCCGCATCATCGATCGCGCAACGCCGCCGATGTCGCCGACCTGGCCGCGTTCGAACCTGATCGTGATCGGCGCGGCCGTGCTCGGCCTGTTCCTCGGTTGCGGACTGTTCCTGCTGCTCAGCATCCTCGACGACAGCGTCACGACATCGGAACAGATGGAAGCGCTGACCGGCGTACCGATTCTCTGTGCATTGCCGCGCGTCGCCGGCCGTCTGGCGCAGGCCGACAAGCTCGCGCGCCTGGAAGTCGACGATCCGAAATCGATTTTCGCGGAAGGCATCCGCACGCTGCGGACCAGCGTGCTGCTGCATGACCGCAAGGGCAAATCGATCCGGAAAATCATGGTGTGCTCGTCGGTGCCCGAGGAAGGAAAGACCTCGGTCGCCTCGAATCTGGCTCTGGTTCTTTCGGAACGCGAACGCGTCCTGCTGATCGACGCCGACCTGCGCAAGCCGCGGCTCGCGTCGGTTTTCAAGCTGAAGCCGGATGCGCCGGGCCTCACGCAGGTTCTCACCGGCGAGGCGACGATCGACCAGGCCATCGTCGCGCTCGAAGGCCAGCAGCTCGATGTCATGATTGCCGGTTCCCGGCGCGACAATCCGCAGATCCTGCTGGCGTCGGAAGCGTTCGCTGAGTTGTTGAACACGCTGTCCGCGCATTACGACCGGATCGTCTTCGATACCTCGCCGTGCCAGCTGGTCAGCGATGCGCTGCTGTTCGCGCGCTCGATGGACGCCGCGATCGTGCTGGCGCGTTGCGATTCGACGCCGCGCAAGATCGTCGCCTCGACGACGCGGCTGCTGCGCCAGGCCGACGCGCCGGTGATCGGTTGCGTCCTGAACCGCGTCGATCGCCGGCGTGGCGGTACGAGTGAAGGCGGCTATTACTACCGTTACGGCTACTACGGCTGATCATGCGCGGTCGCCGCGGCTGGAGTAGCGCGCTCCTCATGCTGTGCGGTGTGGCCGGCATCGTCTGGGGATTGCTCCGCGTGCCGCCACCGCCCGCATCGGCGGCCCGCGTCGATATCGCGCTGCGTCCGACATGGCCACATGGCTGGGCGGGGCGCGCAATCGGCCGTACGGTTGCCGGCGATTTTTCATCCGGTTTCGAATACGAGATCACGACCGCCAGATTGCTCGGGCCCAGTGAGCGCAATCTGCGGGCATCGCTGGCGAAACTCGGCGTCGTCCATTGGCCGCAGCTGAACGCGACGATGCGCGAAGGCTCGGCTGCGGACATCCGTTTTGTGTTGAGAACCCAGCCGCGCGAGCTGTTGTTCGAAGCGTTTCGCCTTCATCGCGAGGCGCTGGTCTGCGGTCCGGCTGCCGTCGATGCGCCGATGGTGCAGGAAGTCTGCGAGCGTTTTGCGGGGCTGCGAAAACTGTGCGATCGGCCGGGCGACAATCTCGAATTGCGGCGCTGGTGTCTGGTACGCAACGCCTTGCCGGTGCGGGACGCGCAATGACGAGCGCATCGTCCGCATCTTCGGCACCGACGACTGCGTTGTCTCGCATCGTCGTCGTCGGCATCGCGATCGTTCTGATCCTGCTGCCGTTGCCGGCCGGCAGCCACCGCTTCGATGCCGAGCGGCTGTTCGCCGCGCTCGTCGCCTTGCTCGCGCTGCTGGCCGTTGCGGATACCGGCGGCGCCATGCGGCTCGACCGCACGCAGCGCTGCACCGTACTGCTATGGCTGTTGTGGCTGCTCTGGCTCGCGGTGCAATGGCTGCCGCTGCCGGCCGAATGGCTGCAGCGGTTCGCGCCCGCTTCGTACGAAGCGTATGCGCGCGTTGCCGCCGCCGGCGGATCGCCGGTCTGGCGCATCAGCCTCAGCCCGCTCGATACGCAGTGGATGTTGTGGCTCAGCCTCGTGTACGGCGTCTGGTATCTGCTGATCCTGTGTGTCGTCAGGACGCCGTCCGCCGCACGCGGCATTCTGCTGTGCGTCATCGCCTCGGCGGTCGCGCAGGCCGTTTTCGGTACGGCGATGGTGATGAGCGGACTCGAACTCAATGCGTTCGGGCACAAGACTGCGTACATCGGCTCCGCGACCGGCACCTTCGTCAATCGCAATCATTTCGCCGGTTATCTCGAAATCGGCGGTGCGTTGGCGACCGGTCTGATCCTCGCGCGTTTTGCCAACGCCGCGCGCGAAAAGCGCCGGCTGCGGCTCTGGTTCCGCGATTTCATCGAAGCCTTGCTGACGCGCAATCTGTGGCTGCGGCTCGGCCTGCTCGTCATCGTCGTCGGTCTCGTCGCATCGCGTTCGCGGATGGGTGCACTCGCGTTTCTCACAGCCGTGAGCGTCGGTTCCGTGCTGTTTCTGGGTTTTCGCGGACGCGGCGGCCGGCTTCGCGGCCTGTTCTTCCTGATCACCGTGATCGTGATCGACGGCGTGCTCGTCGGTGGCCAGTTCGGACTCGACGAACTGCTGCAGCGCTTCGCTTATTTCCGCGTCATCGGCGACATGCGCGTGACGACTTTCGGCGATCTGTACGACATGGCGAGTCACTATGCGACGTCCGGCATCGGCCTCGGCAGCTTTGCCTACGCGTATCCGCAGTTCCGCTCGGCGAGCGTTTACGCGTTCAACGATCACGCCCATAACGACTACGCCGAATTCCTGATCGAAACCGGCATCGTCGGCTTTGCGATCCTCGCCTCGCTCGTCACGCTGGTTTGCGGGCGCGCGCTGGCGATCATCGCGCAGCGCAAGGACGTGCATGCGCGCGGCGTCGCACTCGGCGGCCTGCTGGCGCTCGGCTGCATCGCGCTGCACAGCCTGACGGATTTCAACCTGCAGATTCCCGCCAATGCGGCGACCGTGGTGGCGATCCTGGCGCTGATCGCCGGGCTGTCACCGCGCAGACGGCAAAGCCGGACGGCGGCAGCACCGCCTGGAACCGAATCCGCGCAGAGCACGTCGCCGGTGCCGCGCTAGCGAGCGGCAAGCGGCTATCGGTGCCGCTGCACCTCGCCTTCATCGCGCAGCGAGAATGGCGTGAAGTTCGTGCCGCGATCGAAGGTATCGATGCCTTCGGCGCGTTTCAGCTTGCCGACGATCCAGTAGATCAGCGGGATCGACACGATCTCGACCGACACCTTGAACGTCCAGTTGAACGCGACGACGTGCAGCAGCGACGAGCCGGTCCAGATGCCGCCGAACGCGATCGGATAGAACAGCAGTGAGTCGACCGCCTGCCCGGCCATCGTCGAACCGACGGTGCGCGTCCACAGCCAGCGGCCGTTGGTCATCACCTTCATCTTCGCCAGCACGAACGAATTGACGAAGTCGCCGCAGATGTACGCGAACATGCTCGCCGTCGCGATCCGCCAGGTGCTGCCGAACACCGTTTCCAGCGCCGGTTGCAGCGTTGCGTTGAACGGCTCGCTCGGCGCCGCCGGCACGTGCACGATGAACTGCGACATCACGGTCGCGAACGCCAGCGCGCCGAGCCCGGTCCAGGCGACGCGCCGCGCGCGCGCGTAGCCGTAGACCTCGGTGATGAGGTCGTCGCAGATATAGCTGATCGGGAAGAACACGTTGCCGGCACCGAAGCTGAGTGCGCCGAGCAGCGGCAGCGTGATGACGCCGACCTTGGCCGGGCCGATCAGGTTCGCGCACAGCAATACGGCGACCATGCCGCCGAGCAGGAAATCGTAATAGCGGAAACCGGTAACCGGCGCACGCGGCGTTGCGGGGAGCTCATTCATCGGCGTCTCGCGACAGCGGAATGGATGGATCGTACGGCATCGCCGGCACCTGCGTGATGCCGTCCAGATAATCGCGCAGCCGCTGGCGCACCGCCTCGCGGCGCAGCGCGCCGATGTGTTCGCAGTGCGGAATCAACCACAGCGCTTTCGGTCGTCCGGCGGCCGCGTACAGCGCCTGCGCGTGATGAACGTCGACCACCGCGTCCTGCTCGCCGTGAATCAGCAGCAGCGGAATCGGCGCGAGATCGGCGATCACGTCGATCGGCGCGTAACGGTCGGAGATGAGCCAGGACAGCGGCCATTGCAGCGGCCAGCTCAGCCATAGCGCGGCGAGTTTTTCGCGGGCGATGCGGCGATAGCTGGCGAACGCGCTGTCGGCGATCACGGCGGCGACGTGATCGCGCAGCGGCGAGCGCGCGACGACGCGAATGCCGATCGACGCGCCGAGACTCTGCCCGAGCACGATCAGCGGCCCGGTATTCGATGCGCCTCGCGCGACCAGCCAGGCGAGCGCCGATTCCGCATCTTCGTGCGCGGCGTCGATGCCGGCGTTCCCCTGCGAGCGGCCGTAACCGCGGTAGTCGAGCGCCAGCACGGCGTAACCGTCCGCCGGCAGCCAGTTCACCATGTAGATGTGCGAGCTCAGGTTCTCGGCATTGCCGTGCAGGTACAAAATGGTGCCGCGACGGACGCCGTGCGCGGGCAGGTAGAGCGCGTGCAACTCGCTGCCGTCGCGGGCTGCGATCCAGATGTCCTGCGCGGGCGTGTCGAGCGTCCGCTTCGCAAAGTACTGCACGCGATCCGGCTGCAGGAAGACCGACGTGCATCCGGCCACGCAGCAGCACAGCGCCAGCCAGACGCAACAGCGGATCCGACGGATATCGTTGAACGGGTTCGGCCGCATCAGTAGTAGTACTGATAGCGCAGACCGACGGTGAAGCGATCGTCGGACTGCTGGCCGCGCCACAGCAGTTCGAGATGCAGCGCCTGATTGCGCGAGAGTCGCAGGTTGTTGCGCAGATCCGCGCGCCAGCGTGTATCGCCGTTGGCGAACTGGTCCGCGCCGAGTTCGCCATGCAGCGTGAGCCGGCCGAGATCGAACAACAGTCCGCTGCGCAAGCCGGCGGCCGGCTGCAGGCGGTCCGCATAACCGTGGTTGTATTCGAGCCGCGCCGTCGCCAGCCCGTAGGCGAGACTGCCGGCGCCGAGCGCATAGCTGACGCCGGCCCCGCCGTCGACATGCGCGACGCGGTGCTCGCGGCCGCCGGCCCACTGCCGGTCGATGCCGGTCCGGACCGCCCACGACAGCGGCTGGAAGAAACGGTCGCGCGGACTCAGGGACACGATGTCGACGAGATCGAGGCGATTCAGATCGAACTTGCCGTGTTCATCGAGACGCAGATCGAGATTGCCGATATTGATCTGCGCGCCGGGCGGAAAGCCGCTGCGGTTTTCTTCGAGGCTGTGGAGCGACAGTCGCAGGCCCAGCGTCAGGTAATCGAGGCCGTCTTCGTTCCACGCGCCGAGCGCGACACGCCGGCTGCCGTGGCTGAGGTCCGGCGAACTTTGCGGCGTAACCAGTGTTTCATCGTCCGGCGGCAGCCACGCGGCCTGCGCGCGCAGCGCCTGCAGCAGCTGAAAACTGTGTTCGGCGATGGTCGGGTCGCGCGCGGCGTTGGTCTGCGTGTAGCGCAGATATTTATAGGCGGCTTCGATCAACTGCGCACGGTTGCGCGGGTCCAGCGCCTGCAGATCGGCATCGTCGAGTCGCGCCGGCGACGCGCTCAGTTCGATCACGAGCGGGCGCAGCCTCGCGGGCAGCGCCGCCAGCCGGTGTTTGAGCACGGTACCCTGCGATGGGCGGAAATGCTTGCCGTCGACCATGCCGGCGCGCTGCACGGCGCGCACCGTGTCGATCGGGATCGCGGTCAGCGGAAACGCGTCGGTCAGTTCGATGCCGGGCCGCGCGACCTGCAGCAGTTCCAGCACGCGGTACGAGCAGTTCTTGTCGAAGAAGTAATACGCGAAGCTGACGTCCTTCAGCTCCCAGAGATGTTCGATCAGCCGTTCGGTTTCGGCGGCACCCAGATCGAGCGGGTATTCCCAGATATCGCGGTTTTCGCCGCGATTGTATTCCTGGATTTTCTTGAAATAGCGATCGACCGCGAAATGCCCGGGATAACCGCCGGTCAGCCCCTTCAGCGCATAGAACAGGCCGCTGTCGTCGGCATCGACGACGGCACCGAAATTGACGGCGAACGACAGGTACGGCGAACCGCTGCCGTCCGCATCCGCGTCCAGCCGCAGCAAGGTGTGGCCGAACATCGATGACGGGCTGTTGAGGTAATACGACGGAAACACCAGCACGACCCGCTTCGCCTGCACCTGGCTGCGGAATTCGCGGTACGCGGCGCAGTCCGGCTGCGGCAAGGCATGCAGATCGAGATCCTTGCGCAGCCACGCCAGCCGCGCCGGAAAGCGGCACTGCGCATGTGCATCACCGAGCGCGGCCGGCTGATAGAACGCCGCCAGCGTGGCCTGCAGTTCGGCGCGCGGGTCGCGCGCGCCGTCGGCGGCGAGAAAGAAATGCGCATCGCCGCTGTCGCTGCGCCAGCGGCCGGGCCACGCGCCGGCCTTGTAGTGACCGAGGTTCAGCCATTGCGCGTCGTTCCACAGCGCGCGGGCCTGCGCCGTTGTCCAGGCGTCGGCATCCGTCGCCGCGCCGGCCGGCAGCGGCAGCAGCACGATCAGACACAGCAGCAAGGAACGCATCATCGGTGATCCGCAAAGGGAGGTCGCAACGGTCGGCCGCTCGGATCCGAATCGGTCCGCGACCACGCCGCGCGGCGCCGCGGGCTCAAAAAAAGCCCGGCATCCTGCGATGCCGGGCCCTGGACCGCCGGGTTTGTCGCCGTGCGGCGACCGCGGCCGATCAGATGACGTACTTCGCCAGCTGGGCGTCGGAACGCATCAGGGTTTCCAGATTCGCGGTCACTTCATCGGCGGTGACGTTCGCGTTCGGGAACAGGACGGCGAAGTTGCGGTGCGCGAGCGCGGCGAACTCGTTGCGATCCTGCTGCTCGACGCCGTAAGCGACGGCGACCGCCGTCAGCGTGTCGCCATGACCGGCGGCGACATCGGCCGAGAACTCATCGAGCATCGCCGAAACCATGGCCTTGCCGCCGTAGGTCAGCTTGCCGTCGACCGAGCAGCCGTTGGTGCCCGAGGTCATGCCGAAGGTGTTGTTGCCCGACGTGCCATTGGTGGTGCTCGCCAGGAAGTGATAGACGAGGCCGGACTGACCCTGGAACAGCATGTTGCCCCAACCGCAATTCGGACCGCCCGGCGCGACGGCAAATGCTGCCGACGATGCCGCGAACAGGACCGCGCCAGCGACGAATTTCATCATGTCGAGTCTCCCAGATATTTTCGAAAGAGTGACGAACCTGCCCACAGTCCGCATGTCGATACTAAGGCGCGGTGAAACAGAACCGCAAGAGCCGCGGCGATGTTGCGTCTCCGAAACTTGCGCAGATGTCGGCAGACACAAAAAAGCCCCGTCGCCGGGGCTTTTTGCCGGAGCGGGTGTTCAGTGGCCGCCGCCGTCCAGCGATTTCACCGCCTGAATCATCTGCACCATGACCTTCTGCGCGTCGCCGTAGACCATGTTGGTGTTGTCGGCGAAGAACAGTTCGTTCTCGACGCCCGAGTAGCCCTTGCCCTGGCCGCGCTTGACGACGTAGACCTGCTTGGCCTGGTCGACGTTGAGGATCGGCATGCCGTAGATCGGCGAGCTCTTGTTGGTGCGCGCCGCCGGATTCACGGTGTCGTTGGCACCGATCACGATCGCGACGTCGGCTTCCTTGAACTCGGCGTTGATGTCTTCCATGTCGTAGATGATGTCGTACGGCACGCCAGCTTCGGCGAGCAGCACGTTCATGTGGCCCGGCATGCGGCCGGCGACCGGATGGATCGCGAATTTCACTTCGACGCCGGCGTCCTGGATCAGCTTCACGAACTCGAACAGTTTGTGCTGCGCCTGCGCGACGGCGAGGCCGTAGCCCGGCGCGATGATGACCTTCGAGGCGTAGCGCATGTTGATGCCGGCGTCGCCCGCGTCGACCGGCTTCATGCTGCCCTTGATCTCGCCCTGTTCGTCGCCGCCGGCCGCGCCGAAGTTCGAGAACAGCACGTTGGCGACCGAGCGGTTCATCGCCTTGGCCATCAGCAGCGTCAGCAGCGTACCGGCCGAGCCGACCACCATGCCGGCGATCATCAGCGCCGGGTTGTTCAGCACGTAGCCTTCGAAACCGACCGCGAGGCCGGTGAACGCGTTGCACAGCGAGATCACGACCGGCATGTCGGCGCCACCGATCGGCATCGTCATCATCACGCCGTAGAACAGCGCGAGCGCGAAGAAGATCGCCAGCACGCCGACCGATACCGCGCCGTGCGAGTAGACGACCCACGCGCCGATCGCGACGAGGATCAGCAGCAGCGTGCCGTTGATCGCCTGCAGCCCCGTCAGGCGCAGCGTCTTGTTGATGCGGCCGTCGAGCTTGCCCCACGCGATCAGGCTGCCGGACAGCGAGATCGAGCCGATCAGGCCGCCGAGCACGGCGAGGCCGAGACCGACGCCGACGTGCGCCTTGTGGCCGAACAGTTCGATCGCCGCGATCGCCGCCGCGCCGCCGCCCATGCCGTTGTAGAGCGCGACCATCTGCGGCATCGCCGTCATCGCGACTTTCTTGCCGCTCCACCATGCCCAGCCGAGGCCGAGCACGAGCGCGATGACCGCGAGCGTGATGTTGGTCGACAGATGCGGACGCGCGTCCGGCTCGACGTCGAGCGTGTACAGGAAGCTCGCCGCGACGGCGATGACCATGCCCCAGCCGGCGACGACGATGCCCGAACGCGCCGTGACCGGCGAGCTCATCCGCTTGAGGCCGTAGATGAACAGGAACGCCGCGAGGAAATAGCTCGCGTCGATGATCAGTGCTGCATTCATGGTCTTCCCCTTAGCCCTTCTTCTTGTCGGAAGGCTTGAACATTTCAAGCATGCGTTCGGTCACGACATAGCCGCCGGCGGCGTTGCCGGCACCGAGCAGCACGCCGACGAAGCCGATCACCTGCTGCAGCGTGCTCGACGCGTTGAGCAGCGCCCACAGCGCGCCGACGACGACGATGCCGTGAATGAAGTTCGAGCCGGACATCAGCGGCGTATGGAGGATCGACGGCACGCGGCCGATGATCTCGTAGCCGGTGAACGCCGCGAGCATGAAGATGTAGAGGGCGACGAAGCCCGTCAGGATGGTGGTCGTGTATTCCATGTTCACTCCGTGATTCGTGATCAGTGATTCGTGATTCGCAGATAGGCTTTGCCAATCACCAATCACGAATTACCAGTCACGGCTTTTTTTGCGGCCTCATTCTTGATGTCACCGCCGTGCGTCAGCGCGGTCTTGGCGATGATCTCGTCGTTCCAGTCGAGCGCGATCGCGCCGTCCTTGACGAACAGCTCGATCAGATTGAACTGGTTCTTCGCGTACAGCTCGGACGCGTGCTCGGCGAGCAGCGACGGCACGTTCAGCGGCGCGGCGATCGTCACCTGGCCGACCTGGATCGTTTCGCCCGGCTTCGTGTATTCGCAGTTGCCGCCGCCCTCGGCGGCGAGATCGACGATCACCGCGCCGTTCTTCATGCCGTCGACCTGCGCCTTGCTGATCAGCTTCGGCGACGGGCGGCCCGGAATCGCCGCGGTGGTGATGATCAGATCCGCCTGCTGGATGTGCTTGGTGACGACCGCGGCGATCTTGTCCTTCTCCTCGCTCGTCAGCTCGCGCGCATAACCGCCCTCGCCGCGCGCATCGACGCCGGTGTCGACGAACTTCGCGCCGAGCGATTCGGCCTGTTCCTTGGTTTCCGGACGGACGTCGTAGCCTTCGGTCATCGCGCCGAGGCGGCGCGCGGTCGCGAGCGCCTGCAGGCCGGCGACGCCGAGGCCCATCACCAGGCACTTCGCCGGACGGATCGAGCCGACGGCGGTCGTCATCATCGGCAGGATGCGCGCGAGATTGGTCGAGCCGAGCAGCGCCGCGTAATAGCCGGACAGCGCGGCCTGCGACGACAGCGCGTCCATCGCCTGCGCGCGCGAGATGCGCGGCACCAGTTCCATCGCGAAGCACGTGATCTTCTTGTCGCGCAGCAGCTTGGTCAGCTCGACTTCCTTGTGCGGATAGACGAACGACAGCAGCACGCTGCCGTCCTTCATCGCATCGACCACGTCCATCGCCGGCGGCTGCACCGACACGACGATGTCGGCATCGCCGACCAGGCCCTGCGGGTTGGCGGCGAACGTGACGTTCTTGTATGCGGAATCCGGAATGCGGCTGGCCGCACCGGCGTCGGACTGCATGTGAATCTCGCAGCCCAGCTTGATCAGTTTGTCGGCGACGGCGGGGACGAGCGCCACACGGCGTTCGTTCGCGCGAGTCTCCTTCAGCACGGCGATTTTGACCGGCATGTTTGAATGCTCCAGAGCGCAAAAAGCGGAAATCTTCGACTTCGACGCCGGCCGGGCCCCGTTCTGCAGCAGGGTTTGGCCGGCCGGGCGGCCTGCAAGTCTAGCGGAACGTCTGGGGAATAACACCCAGATATTGCCGCCGAGGCCGCGCCGAAGCGACGCGTCCGGCACTGGACGCGGCTCCGGCAGCGGCGCACGATCGATGCTCGGAGGTGCGCCGTGAGTGCCGATCTGCCTGAGCGCGTCCCACCGCCCGCGTCCCTGCAGGCCGCGTCGCTGGCGATCGCGCAGTCCAAGTATTTCCTGCCGGGCGAGGATCTCGATGCGATGCGCTGGCGGCTGGCGCGCGCGCTGGCCGCAGCGGAAGCCCAACCGCAGCGCTGGGAAGCGGCGTTCCACCGCGCGCTGCAGCACGCGTTCCCCGGCGGTCGCATCATGGCCAACGCCGGCGCCCAACATCTGAAGGCGAACGTCTCGACGATCAACTGCACGGTCTCGCAGACGCTCGACGATTCGATGGCCGGCATCATGCAGGCGGCCGGCGACGCCGCGCTGACGCTGAAAGCCGGTTGCGGCATCGGCTACGACTTCACGACGCTGCGGCCGCGCGGCGCGCACGTCTCCGGCGCCGGCGCGACGACGTCCGGCCCGCTGTCGTTCATGGACGTGTTCGACGCGATCTGCCGCACCGTGTCGAGCGCCGGCGGCCGCCGCGGCGCGCAGATGGCGTGCATCGAGATCAGCCATCCCGACGTCGAGGCGTTCATCACCGCCAAGCGCGAAGCCGGACGGCTGCGCGCGTTCAACCTGTCGGTGCTGGTCACCGACGCATTCGTCGCCGCGGTGCGCGACGACGCCGACTGGCCGCTGGTGTTCCCGGCGTTCCGCCACGAGCTCGCGACCGTGCCGCTGCTGTGGCGGCCGTGGCCGGCACGCGATCCGAACTTCACCGTCAACGAGCGCGGCGAGACCGCGTGCCGTATCTATCGGACGCTGCCGGCGCGCGCGCTCTGGGATCTGGTGATGCGCTCGACGTACGCGTATTCGGATCCCGGCTTCATCCTGATCGACGAATGCAATCGCATGAACCCGCTGTGGTTCTGCGAAGACATCCGCGCGACCAATCCTTGCGGTGAACAGCCGCTGCCGCCGTACGGCGCCTGCCTGCTCGGTTCGGTCGATCTCGCGAGCTTCGTGCGGCAGCCGTTCACGCCGCGCGCGCATTTCGATTTCGACGCGTATGCCGACACCGTGCGCGTGTTCGCACGGATGCTCGACAACGTCTGCGACATCAGCGGTCTGCCGCTGGCCGCGCAGCGCGACGAGATCACGCGCAAGCGGCGGCACGGCATGGGCTATTTCGGTCTCGGTTCGGCGATGACGATGCTCGGCCTGCGTTACGGCGCGGCCGATTCGATCGCGTTCACGACGCGCGTCACGCAGCGGCTCGCGCTCGAGAACTGGCGCGCCGCGCTGGCGCTCGCGAACGAGAAAGGCCCGGCGCCGGCCCTGACGGAGACGATCGAGCTGACGCCGCAGCATCTGCAGCGCTGCCCCGAACTCGCGCGCGACGGGCACAAGGCCGGCGCACGTCTGCCGGCGCGCGTGCTGCACGCGCGCTATTCGCCGCATCTGCGGCGCATCGCCGATGTCGATCCGGCGCTCGTCGACGCGCTCGCCGAAACCGGCGCGCGCTACACGCATGCGACGTCGATCGCGCCGACCGGCACGATGGCGGCATCGGTCGGCAACAACGCCAGCAACGGCATCGAGCCGTCGTTCGCGCACAGCTACGTGCGCAACATGATCGTGCCGGGCGAAAAGGCGAAGCGCGCGCTGCGCATGGAATCGCTGGAACTGCAGCGTTACCGCGAACTCGTCGATGCGGACGTCGACGCCGGCGCGCTGCCGCCGACGTTCGTGACCGCCGCCGACATCGCGCCGCGCGCGCACGTCGACGTGCAGGCCGCCGCGCAGGCGTGGATCGATTCGTCGATCTCGAAGACGATCAACGTGCCGTCCGACATCGCGTTCGACGACTTCAAGAACATCTACCTGTACGCGATCGACCGCGGCCTCAAGGGCTGCACGACGTTCCGCTTCAATCCCGAGGCGCACCAGGGCGTGCTCGTGCAGGACGCCGACCTCGCGGCGACGCGCTACGAGTTCCGCATGGCCGACGGCTCGCTCGTGCAATTGCCGGGCGACGCGCAGGTCGAATACGAAGGCGGCCGCTACACCGCTGCCAATCTCTACGACGCCCTCAAGGAAGGGCTCTACGGAAAATTCTGATGACGACGAAACGCGATGAACCGGTGCGGCTCACGCAGAAGATCGTCGGCTGGTCGGTGCGGCGCGCGCCGGCCAACGACGGCGCCGCCGACATCGACCCGCTGAGCCTGCGCATCGACCGCCGCGAGGAAGGCAGCTGGGAGTCGGTGACGACCAAGATCAAGCTGACCTCGGCGAGCGGCAGCAAGACGCTGTATTTCGTGATCGGTTTCGGCGTCGTCTGCGGGCGGATCGCCGGCGAACGCATCTGCATCGAGCGGCCGCTGGAATTCTTCGTGCCGGCCGGCCAGACCGCGGCCGAACATCAATGGGTGTCGGCGACGATGCGCACGCTGTCGCTCGCCGCGCGCGGCGGATTTCTCGTCAAGGCGCTCGCCGATCTGCGCAAGGTCTCGTGGGATCGCGGCCCGGTCTGGTACGGCCGCAGCAAATCCGGCAAGGGTCTCGTGCACGATTCGGAAGTCGCGGCGATCGCCTGGGCGATCCAGCAGGAACTGCAGCGGCGCGGCTATCTCGACGAACGCGGCGACGAACGCCCGCTCGCCGAACTGGCCGCGCATTACGCGAACATCCGCGCGTTCCGCGACACGCTGCCGCTGGCCGATCCGCAAGCCGCCCGGCCTTCGCCGGCGTCGGCGCCGTCCGGCGTGCTCATCGAACGCTGCCCGCAATGCCGCGGCGAGATGGCGATGAAGGACGGCTGCCCGACCTGCCTCGATTGCGGCTGGTCGAAGTGCGGTTAGCGGATCACTGAAGTTCAGCCGGTGCCGGTCACCGCGCGTTCGCAGAAATCGACGATCGAGCGGATCAGGGCCTGATCCTGTTTGCGTTTCGCGCGGTGCTCGGTCGGTCGGACCAGTGCTTCGGTGAACGCACCGACGATGCAGGCGGCGCTGATGTCGACCGACTGCTTCGGGAATTCGCCGCCGGCGATGCCTTGCCGCAACACCCGCTTGAAGACGTCGCTGAAATCGCGGCGACAGAGAATGCGCGCCGCCTCGACTTCCGGATCGGCCGGCTCGGCGATGAACGCGTACGCCAGATGCGGGCCCTGCAGCGCGCGGCGTGCGAACGATTCGACCGCGGCGCGCAACCTGGCCGTCGCCGAGCCTTCGCCATCGACGATCGCCGACAGGATCGTGCACTCATAGGCGACCGCCGAGCTGAGCACCTCGACGAACAGCGCCGCCTTCGACGGGAAGTAGCGGTAGATCGCGCCGGTCGACAAGCCCGAAATTCCCGCGACCGCGGTGACCGACGCGGCGCGAAAGCCGCCTTCGGCGACCAGCTGCCGCGCCGCGGCGAGGATGCGCTGGCGGTTGTCCGCGAGCCGTTCCTGCATCAGGGCCGAGCGCTGATAGGCCATTTATGAACCCCTGTCAATTTTATGAACTGTAATTCACTTTTTATCGAATTGTGCATAGACTGCCGCGTCGCCGCCGGAACCACGCGCCGCAGTTTCGCCCCGTTCCACGGCGTTTCGCCATTCATTTCGTTCGAGCCTGCCTGACCCATGAACAGTCCCTCCCTCAATTTCGATCTCGGTGACGATATCGACCAGCTGCGTGATGCCGTGCAGGCGTTCGCGCGCCGCGAGGTCGCACCGCTCGCCGCGCAGGCCGATCGCGACAACGCGTTCCCGAACGCGCTCTGGCCGAAATTCGGCGCGCTCGGCGTTCTCGGCCTGACCGTCGAGGAAGAATACGGCGGCAGCAATCTCGGCTATCTCGCGCATGTCGTGGCGATGGAGGAAATCTCGCGCGCATGCTCGGCGATCGGCCTGTCGTACGGCGCGCATTCGAACCTGTGCGTCAACCAGCTGCGCAAGAACGGCAACGACACGCAGAAGCGCAAATATCTGCCGAAGCTGATTTCCGGTGAGCACATCGGCGCGCTGGCGATGAGCGAACCGGGCGCCGGCTCCGACGTCGTCAGCATGAAGCTGCGCGCCGACAGGAAAGGCGATCGCTATGTGCTGAACGGCAACAAGATGTGGATCACCAACGGTCCCGACGCCGACACGCTGATCGTCTACGCCAAGACCGACGTCGCCGCCGGCTCGAAAGGCATCACCGCGTTCATCATCGAGAAAAGCTTCAAGGGTTTCTCGACGGCGCAGAAGCTCGACAAGCTCGGCATGCGCGGCTCGAACACCTGCGAGCTGGTGTTCCAGGATTGCGAAGTGCCCGAGGAGAACGTGCTCGGCACGGTCGGTCGCGGTGTGCAGGTGCTGATGTCGGGCCTCGATTTCGAACGCGTCGTGCTGTCCGGCGGTCCGCTCGGCATCATGGCGGCCTGCCTCGATGCGGTCGTGCCGTACCTGCACGAGCGCAAACAGTTCGGCCAGAGCATCGGCGAATTCCAGCTGATGCAGGGCAAGCTCGCCGACATGTACGTCGGCTTCAACGTCTGCCGCGCGTACGTCTACGCCGTCGCCAGGGCCTGCGATCGCGGCGAGACGACGCGCAAGGACGCCGCCGGCGCGATCCTGTATTCGGCCGAGAAGGCGACGTGGATGGCCGGCGAGGCGATCCAGGCGCTCGGCGGCAACGGCTACATCAACGAATTCCCGACCGGTCGTCTGTGGCGCGACGCCAAGCTCTACGAGATCGGTGCCGGCACCTCGGAAATCCGCCGCATGCTGATCGGCCGCGAACTGTTTCACGAGACGCGCTGATGCCGGCGATCAAATCGAAGCTGCGCACCGGCGCCGACGATTTCAAGGCCAATGCCGCGGCGCTGAAGACGCAGGTCGATGCGCTGCGCGAGATCACGGCGAAGACCGCGCTCGGCGGTTCGGTGACGGCGCGCAACAAGCACAAGGCGCGCGGCAAGCTGCTGCCGCGCGAACGCATCGACACGCTGCTCGATCCGGGTTCGCCGTTCCTCGAACTGTCGCCGCTCGCGGCGCACGGCATGTACCACAACGAGATCGCCAGCGGCGGTGTCGTCACCGGCATCGGCAGCGTCAGCGGTCGCGAATGCGTGATCGTCGCCAACGACGCGACCGTCAAGGGCGGCACGTATTACCCGATCACCGTGAAAAAGCATCTGCGTGCGCAGGAAGTGGCGCGCGAGAACCGTCTGCCGTGCGTCTATCTCGTCGATTCCGGCGGCGCGTTCCTGCCGATGCAGGACGAAGTGTTCCCGGACAAGGAACATTTCGGCCGCATCTTCTACAACCAGGCGAATCTCTCGGCGCTCGGCATTCCGCAGATCGCCTGCGTGATGGGTTCGTGCACGGCCGGCGGCGCGTACGTGCCGGCGATGAGTGACGAGACGGTGATCGTCAAGAATCAGGGCACGATCTTCCTCGGCGGCCCGCCGCTGGTGAAGGCGGCGACCGGCGAAGTCGTCAGCGCCGAGGATCTCGGCGGTGCCGACGTGCACACGCGCATATCCGGCGTCGCCGATCATTTCGCCGAGAACGATCACCACGCGCTGTCTCTCGTTCGCAACATCGTCTCGCATCTGAACCTGCGCAAGCCGGCCTCGCTCGATCTGCGGGCGCCGGAAGCGCCGCTGTACGATCCGGAGGAAATCTACGGCGTCGTGCCGGCCGACACGCGCAAGCCGTATGACGTGCGCGAAGTGATCGCGCGCATCGTCGACGGCTCGCGGCTCGACGAGTTCAAGTCGCGTTACGGCGCGACGCTGGTCACCGGTTTCGCGCATGTCCACGGCTATCCGGTCGGCATCGTCGCCAACAACGGCATCCTGTTCTCGGAATCGGCACAGAAAGGCGCGCATTTCATCGAGCTGTGCGCGCAGCGCGGCATCCCGCTGGTGTTCCTGCAGAACATCTCCGGCTTCATGGTCGGCCGCAAATACGAAAACGGCGGCATCGCCAAGGACGGCGCGAAGATGGTGACGGCGGTCGCGACCGCGCAGGTGCCGAAGTTCACGGTGCTGATCGGCGGCTCGTTCGGTGCCGGCAACTACGGCATGTGCGGCCGCGCGTATTCGCCGCGCTTCCTGTGGAGTTGGCCGAATTCGCGAATCTCGGTGATGGGCGGCGAGCAGGCGGCGAGCGTGCTCGCGACCGTGCGCCGCGACGGCTATGAGGCGCAGGGCAAGACCTGGGGCGCCGAGGACGAGGAGAAATTCAAGGCGCCGACGCGCCACCAGTTCGACGTGCAGAGCGATCCGTACTACGCGACCGCGCGGCTGTGGGACGACGGCATCGTCGATCCGGCGCAGACGCGCCGCACGCTCGCGCTCGGCCTGTCGGCGTCGCTGAACGCGCCGATCGCGCCGACGCATTTCGGCGTGTTCCGGATGTGATGATCATGTTCACGAAAATCCTGATTGCCAATCGCGGCGAGATCGCCTGCCGCGTCATCAAGACCTGCCGCCGGCTCGGCATCCGCAGCGTCGCCGTCTATTCGGAGGCCGATGCCGGCGCGCGCCATGTGCGGCTCGCCGACGAAGCGTATTGCGTCGGTCCGGCGGCATCGCGCGACAGCTACCTGCGCGCCGACCGCATCATCGAGGTCGCGCAGCGCAGCGGCGCGCAGGCCGTGCATCCCGGCTACGGCTTTTTGTCCGAGAACGAAGGTTTCGCGCGTGCCTGCGCCGACGCCGGCATCGTCTTCATCGGCCCGCCGGTCGCGGCGATCCGCGCGATGGGTTCGAAGTCGGCGGCCAAGGCGCTGATGCAGGCGGCCGGCGTGCCGCTGGTGCCCGGCTATCACGGCGACGACCAGGACGCGAAGCTGTTGCAGCGTGAAGCCGATCGCATCGGCTATCCGGTGCTGATCAAGGCCAGCGCCGGCGGTGGCGGCAAGGGCATGCGCATCGTCGAGCGTGCCGCCGACTTCGCCGCGGCGCTCGCGTCGTGCCAGCGCGAAGCGGCGGCGTCGTTCGGCGACGAGCGCGTGCTGATCGAGAAGTATCTGCAGCGTCCGCGCCACATCGAGATCCAGGTGTTCGGCGACACGCACGGCAACATCGTCAGCCTGTACGAGCGCGACTGTTCGGCGCAGCGGCGGCACCAGAAAGTCGTCGAGGAAGCGCCGGCGCCGGGCATCGACGCCGCGCGTCGCGCCGAGATGGGCAAGGCGGCCTGCGATGCGGCGCGTGCGGTCGGTTACGTCGGCGCCGGCACGGTCGAGTTCATCGCCGATCAGGACGGTTCGTTCTTTTTTATGGAAATGAACACGCGCCTGCAGGTCGAACATCCGGTGACCGAGATGATCACCGGCCTCGATCTGGTCGAGTGGCAGTTGCGCGTCGCCGGCGGCGAAACGCTGCCGCTGACGCAGGACCGGATTCCGCTGCGCGGCCACGCGATCGAAGTGCGCGTCTACGCCGAGGAACCGGACAAGGGCTTCCTGCCGTCGATCGGCACGCTCGCGCACCTGCGCAAGCCGCACGAATCCGCGCACGTGCGGATCGACACCGGTGTCGACGAAGGCGACGCGGTCAGCCCGTATTACGACCCGATGCTCGCCAAGCTGATCGTCTGGGACGAGAACCGCGAGCGTGCGATCGCGCGGATGCTCGGCGCGCTCGCCGACTTCCAGATCGCCGGCGTCGGCAACAACATCGCGTTTCTCGCGCGCCTCGTCGATCATCCGGAGTTCCGTGCCGGCAGCGTCGACACCGGTCTGATCGAACGCGAGCGCGCGACGCTGGTGCCGGGCGCCGCGCCGGTACCGGCGCAGGCTTATGCCGCCGCCGGTCTGTGGACGCTCGACGGCGATGCGCGCGCATCGAAGCGGCGCACGCAGGCCGGCAGCGATCCGCATTCGCCGTGGGGCGACGCCGATGGCTGGCGCGTCAACGGCGCGCAGACGCGGACGCTGGAATTCCGCGACGGCGAGGCGCTGCACGCGTTGTCGCTGCGTTACGATGGCGACGGCGTGCGGATCGGCGACGATACCGCGGTGATCGTCGGCGACGACGACGGCCGGCAGCGGTTCGCGGTCGGCGCGCAACGCTTCGGTGCCAGCATCGTCCGCACCGGCGAGCAGCTGCATGTGTTCAGCGACGGACAGCATCACGTGCTGCATCTGCTCGACCGTCTCGCGCATGCGGCCGATGAACAGGATGCGCACGGCGGCCTCACGGCGCCGATGCCCGGCAAGATCATCGCGTTGCCGGCCGCCGCCGGCAGCGAGGTCGAGAAGGGTGCGCCGCTGGTCGTGATGGAAGCGATGAAGATGGAGCACACACTGGTCGCGCCGGCCAAGGGGCGCGTCGTCGCGCATCTGTGCAGCGTCGGCGAGCAGGTCAAGGACGGCGCCGAACTGGTCGAGTTCGAACCCCAGAAATAGCCGAGGAGCACGAGATGAACAAACTCTACCCGAGCGCCGCCGCAGCGCTGCACGGCCTCGTCGAAGACGGCATGACGCTGGCCGTCGGCGGCTTCGGGCTGTGCGGCATTCCCGAGCAGCTGATCGAAGCGGTGCGCGATACCGGCAAGAAGAACCTGACGGTGATCAGCAACAACGCCGGCGTCGACGGCTTCGGCCTCGGTGTGCTGCTGAACACCCGGCAGGTGAAGAAAATGATTTCGTCGTACGTCGGCGAGAACAAGGAATTCGAGCGCCAGTTCCTCGCCGGCGAACTCGAACTCGAATTCACGCCGCAGGGCACGCTCGCGGAAAAGCTGCGCGCCGGCGGCGCCGGCATCCCGGCGTTCTATACGCGCACCGGCTACGGCACGCTGGTCGCGCAGGGCAAGGAAACGCGCCAGTTCGACGGCCACTGGTACGTGATGGAGAAAAGCCTGCGTGCGGACCTTTCGCTGGTGAAAGCCTGGAAGGCCGACCGCGCCGGCAACCTCGTGTTCCGCAAGACCGCGCGCAACTTCAACCCGATGTGCGCGACCGCGTCGAAGATGTGCATCGTCGAAGTCGAGCAGCTGGTCGAGAACGGCGAGCTCGCCGCCGACCAGATCCATACGCCGGGCATCTACGTGAAGCGCATCGTCGTCAACGCGACGCCCGAGAAACGCATCGAGAAGCGCACGGTGAGGGAGAGCTGAAGATGGCCTGGACGCACGAACAGATGGCGCGCCGCGCGGCCGCGGAACTGCGCGACGGCTATTACGTCAATCTCGGCATCGGTCTGCCGACGATGGTTGCCAATCACATTCCGGACGGCATGGACGTCTGGCTGCAATCGGAGAACGGCCTGCTCGGCATCGGACCGTTTCCGACCGATGCCGAAGTCGACGCCGACCTGATCAACGCCGGCAAGCAGACCGTCACCGATCTGCCGGGCAGCGCGTATTTCAGCAGCGCCGATTCGTTCGCGATGATTCGCGGCGGCCATATCGACCTGTCGATCCTCGGCGCGATGCAGGTTTCCGAAAAAGGCGATCTCGCGAACTGGATGATTCCCGGCAAGATGGTCAAAGGCATGGGCGGCGCGATGGATCTGGTCGCCGGCGTCGAACGCGTCGTCGTGCTGATGGAGCACACCGCCAAAGGCGATGCGCACAAGATTCTGCCGGCCTGCGATCTGCCGTTGACCGGCGTCGGCGTCGTCGATCGCATCATCACCGAACTCGGTGTGTTCGACGTCACGCCGAACGGCCTGCTCGTCCAGGAACTATCGCCTGGCACCGAACTCGATCTGGTCCGGCAGAAGACCGGCTGCGCATTGCGCGTCGCATAGCCCCGCGCGACGCCGCACGCCGGTTCAGCGCGGCGTTTCCGGCGTCGCCACCGGTGCCGGTGCCGGCAGCAGGTCGCGCATCAGCGCGTGATAGATCGAATCGCGCCAGATCAGCCGCGCCGCAGCGGCGCCGAGCAGCGCCGCGCCCATCAGCGGCAGCGTCATCTTCTGGCCGAGCGTCATTTCGGCGACGATCACCGCGGCGGTCAGCGGCGCCTGCGTCGCGCCGGCAAAGTAGGCGGCCATCGTCAGCAGGATCACGGCGGCGGACGGCGCGAAATCGATGAAGCGCGCGAGGTCCGCGCCGAGGCCGGCACCGACCGCCAGCGACGGCGAGAAGATGCCGCCGGGAACGCCGCTGACGTACGCCAGCCATGTCGCGACGCCGCGCTGCAGCGGGTACCAGATCGACACGGCGGTGTCGTCGTTGAGCAGCGCGCGCGCTTCGGCGTAACCGCTGCCGTAGGTTGCGCCGTGGCTGATGATGCCGAGCACCGCGATCAGCACGCCGCACAACAGCGCCCAGCGCAGGCCGTGCCGGCTGACGTAGTGCCGCGCCGCGTGGCTGCCTGCATACAGCGTGCGACTGAACAGGCCGCCGCCGAGTCCGCCCGCGAGGCCGCAGATCAGCACGGCGCGCCACTGCGAGAAATGCTCGAGATTGGTATCGACGATGCCGAGATAGACGCGATCGCCGAGCACCGCGATCGCCGCGAGCGCGGCGATGATGACCAGCAGCAACAGCGTACCGCTGGCTTTTTCCTCGAGGCTCGATGCCAGTTCCTCGATCGCGAACACGATGCCGGCGATCGGCGTGTTGAACGCGGCGGCGACACCGGCGGCGCCACCGGCGAGGATCAGGCTGCGTTGCAGCTTTGCCGAGTTGTGGCGGCCGACGAAATTGGCGATCGCCGCGCCGATCTGCACGGTCGGACCTTCGCGGCCGACCGACGCGCCGCACAGCAGTGCGACGCAGGTCAGCACCGGCTTGAGCAGGCCGATGTGCAGCGCCAGCATCCGTTTGCGCAGGTCGTCGTCGGCGTGGTGCAGCACTGCCAGCACCTGCGGAATGCCGCTGCCGGCGGCGGTCGGGACGAAGCGGCGCGTCAGCCAGACGATCGCGGTGATGCCCAGTGGCGCCAGCAACAGCGAGATCGCCGGCAGCCAGCTCGTCCACACCATCAGGTTCGAATAGGCCCATTCCGCGCCGCGCGTGAACAGTGCCGCTACCAGGCCGATCGCCGCCGCCGCCGACCACCAGCGCACGCGCGGCTTCCAGCGCAGCCACAGACGTGCGGCCTGGAAGCGCCAGCGTCGGGCTGTTGCGACGATCCGCGCGACCGGTTTCATCGCGCCCGATTGCCGCTCAGCCGAAATGGCAGACGTAGTGCAGCGTCTCGATCGTTTCGATGTCGAACGCCGAATTGCC
>DASSVA010000236.1:0-4665 GCA_035706385.1 Solimonas sp.
CGCTGAACTGGCCGCTGCGCAGCGGCGCGACGCTGATCGGCTTCGCGCTGCTGATCGCGGCGCTGGTGTTCGGCGTCGTCCATCACTATCGCGACGCCGCCGACAGCCTGCTGCTGATGCTGGCGCCGGCGCGCTGGCCGCTGCTGGTGCTCGCGGGTTTTGCCGCGGTGCAGGTGTTCGGCAGCGCCGCGCGCGCGGCGGCGATCCATCGCTACGCCGGCGTCGAGCCGGTGATCGGCTTCATCCGCGGCTGGCTCGGCGTGCCGATCCTGCATGTCGATACCGGTGGCGCGGCGGAACGCGCGCCGCGCGCGCAGCGCCTGCGGATCGTCGGCGCCGGCCTGACGTCGATGGCGGCGCTCGCCGGCGGCGCGGCACTGGTCTGGCTGCTGAGCTGGCGCGCGCGGCCGATGCTCGCCGGCCTGAGCATCGGCATCGCGCTGTTCGCGACGATCGCGCTGTTGCTGCGCGCCAATCCGCTGGCGCGCCGCGACGGCTATTTCCTGCTCGCCCAGCATTACGGCATTCCCGATCTGCGCGAGCAGGCGGGCGCGTCGTGGTTCAGGTACTTTCGGCGCGGCTGGGTCGCGCAGCAGCGCGCGCTGTCGCCGGCCAGTCTGGTCGGCTACTGGGCGCTGGTGCTGGCGTTCATCGTGCTGGTGCTGTTCCTGCTGTCGCAGGTCGCGACGTTGTTGCTGGACCGTTTCCGCGGTCCGGGTTTCGTCATTCTGCTCGTAGTCATGGGGGTCATCGTGAGTCAGACGTTCCGCAATTCCCGCGAGGGAGCCAACCTGGGCCTGGGCAAGCTGCCGGGCAAGCCCTGGTACGTGCGCAGGGCGGCGCTGCTGGTGGCGGTGGCGGCGATCGCGATCGTGCCGTACCGCTACGATCCGAGCGGCGATCTGCAGGTGCTGCCGGGCGATCGCGCCGACGTGCGTGCGCTGATCGCCGGCGACGTGCGCGAAGTGCGCGTCAAGGAAGGCGATCTGGTCAAGGCCGGCGACGTGCTCGCGACGATCTCCGACGACGAGGAGCGCGCGCAGGTCGCGGTCGCGCAGGCCAAGCTCGCGCAGGCCAGGGCCGATCTCGCGCTCGCGAAAAAAGGCGGCAAGGCCGAGGAAATCCAGGTCGCCGAAAGCGCGGTCGAAACCGCGAAGCAGCGTGCGCAGGTATCGGCGCAGCAGGCGCAGCGGCTGGCGACCGCGTACAAGCACAATTCGGTGACCGCGCAGGAATACGAGCGCGCGCGCGGCCTCGCCGAAGTCGACCGCAAGACGCTCGCCGAAGCGCAGAGCAAGCTCGATCTCGTGCGCAGCGGCGCCGATGCCGAGCGGATCGCGGCGCTCGAAGCGCAGATGCGCGAAGCGGCGGCGACGCTCGCGTACGCGCGCCAGCAGCTCGCGTACACCGAGATCAAGGCGCCGATCGCCGGGCGCGTGGTGTCGGGCACGCTGCTGTTCGCGCGCGGCTCGTACCTGAACCGCGGCGACCCGCTCGCGGTGATCGAGGACGCGCAGCGGCGGCTCGCGGAAGTGAAGCTGCCGGAATCGGCGATCGATCAGGTCGCCGACGGCAAGACCGCGTGGGCCAAGGTCTGGGCATTTCCGGGCGGCACGTTCGACGGCACGGTGCGTTCGATCGCGCCGAGCGCCGAAGCCGGCCCGTACGGCAAGATCGTCCGCGTGCAGCTCGAACTGCAGGACCCGGATCACCAGCTGCTGCCGGGCATGACCGGCAACGCCAAGATCGCCGGCCACTGGTATCCGGCGATCGTCGTGTTCAGCCGCGCGCTGCTGCGCTTCTTCTTCGTCGAGGTGTGGTCCTGGATTCCATGATCCAGACTGCGGGCACGCCGCTCGATGCGGACGATTTCCGGCTGACCTGCCGCAGCGGTTTCGGCGACGGCTGGAACCACTATGCGCACAGCATGGCGGCGTTCCGCGGCAAGGTGTACGTCGGCACCACGCGCGGCAGCTTCGCCGGCCTCAAGCTGACCAATCCGGCACCGGATCTGAAGCCGTGGCCGGTCGAAAGCCCGGACGATCTGTACGCCGTCGATCGCCGCGCCGAGATCTGGGAATACACGCCGGAGACGGCCGACTGGCGGCTGGCGTTCCGCTCGCCGACGGTGACCGGCGTCAACGGCCGCGCCGGCGTGCCGAGCTACATCGGTTATCGCGGCATGACCGTGTTCCAGGCGCGCCACGATCGCGCGCCCTGTCTGTATGTCGCGACCTGGTCGCCGCATCTGGCGCATTCGCCGGACCTGCTGCGCAGCGAGGACGGCGTGCATTTCGCGCCGGTGCAGCGTCCGCCGTTCGGTCCGACCGTGCGGGCGTTCCGTACCGTGCAGCCGTTCGGCGGCCGCGTTCACCTGAGCGCGACCGCGACCGGCACCGCCAAGGGGTTCAACCAGGACTTCGCATCGGAGGCGGTGATCTACGCGAGCGACGACGTCGCCGGCGCGCCGTGGGCGCCGGCCAACGTCGAGGGTTTCGGCAATCAGGACAACACCACGGTGTTCGAGATGGCCGAGTTCGACGGCCATCTGTACGCCGGCACCGCCAATCCGATCACCGGCGGCGAACTGTGGAAAACGCGCGGCGGCGATCTGCCGTATCGCTGGACCAAGGTTTTCGATCGCGGCGCCGGTCGCGGCCTGCACAACGAAGTCGCCGGCACGCTGTGCGAATTCAAGGGCGCGCTGTACGTCGCCAGCGGCGTCATCAACGGCGGTTATCACCGCGCGTTCCGCATCGGCCCGGCCGCCGCCGAGATCATGCGGTTCTGGCCGGACGACAGCTGGGATCTGATCATGGGCGAAGCGCGGATGACCGATCAGGGTCTCAAGTATCCGCTGTCCGGCATCACGCCCGGCTTCGACAATCTGTTCAACGGTTACGTCTGGCGCATGCAGGTGCACGACGGCTGGCTGTACGCGAGCACGATGTCGTGGGCGAGCCTGCTGCCGTATCTGCCGACCTACGCGTGGCCGCCGGACATTGCCGCGGTGCTGCGCCGCTGGACGCCGGAACGGCTCGCCGAAACCGGCGGCTTTTCGCTGTGGCGCACCGACGACGGCATCCACTGGGAACCGGTCACGCGCGACGGCTTCGGCAACAAGTTCAACTGGGGCGGGCGCACGTTCGCGTCGACGCCGCACGGCCTGTTCGTCGGCACCGCGAATCCGTTCGGGCCGCGGCTGGCGATGCGCCGCGGCGGCGAATGGCAGTACGCGTTCAATCCGCGCGGCGGCTGCGAGATCTGGCTCGGCAGCAAGCGGCATCACGAACCGGCCGCCGCATGACGCCCGCGCCGATCGTCATCGTCGCCGCGCCGTTCTCCGGCAGCTCGTGGCTGGCCGGTGTGCTCGGCACGCAGCCCGGTCTGTACGCAGTGCCGCAGCTGTGCGCGTTCATGGCCGACCGCGTCGACGAACTGCTGCAGATTTTCGCGCTCAGCCAGGACGAGCATGGCGACGCGCTGCATCGCGCGGTCGCCGAACTGTATTTCGGCGGCCAGCAGCCGGCGCATCTCAATGAGGCACGCGCATGGCTCGCGGCGCGCGGCGGCTTGCGCGTCGGCGAACTGCTCGACGAGCTGGCGGCGAAAGTCGCGCCGCGCCGGCTGGTGATCCCGGAGACCGAGGCGCCGCTGCGGCCGATCCAGCTGCGCCGGCTGCGCCAGTGGCGTGCCGACACGCAGTTCATTCACCTGCATCGCCATCCGTGGACGCAGGGCTGCCGTTTCGCGGCGTGGCTGCAGGACCGGCTGTTCGTGCCGATCGACTATCGCGATTACAGCCGCTATCCGCCGTTGCCGGACCCGCAGATTCCGTGGCTGCGCGCGAACGAGATGCTCGACCGTTTCTTCGCGGCGATGCCGGACGCGAACGTCATGCGGATCGCCAGCGAGGATTTCGATCGGGACGCGTTCGCGCGGCTCGCCGCTTTCCTGCGGCTCGACGCATCGGTCGCGACGGGCGATCCGTCGGCGTGGGTCTATGCCGCGCGCGGTCCGCGCGAAGCGCCCGGCGGTCTCGAAGCGGACGTCCGGGCGCCGTGGCCGGACGAGGTCGAACGTCTCGCGCTCGCGCCGCAGCTCGATGCGCCGCTGCCGTGGCGCCCCGACGGGCGCGGCTTCGATGCCGCGGTGATCGCGCTCGCGCAGCGTTACGGCTATCGCTGAGCGCCGGCCTCAGTCCTTCTTCTGATATTTCGAGAAGAACGACCAGATCTTCTGGCTGGCGTTGAAACGTTCGTTGTTCGCGCCGAGCAGGAATTTCATGTAGGTCTTGCCGCCCGGCCACTGATGGCCGGCACCGGCGATGCCGCACCACGACACTTCGTCGCCGCTGCGGCAGCCGCGCAGCGTCCGGCACAGCACGCCGTCGGCATCGGACGTCTGCTGCTCGTCGCTCGAACATTCGTTGCGCTTGCCGAAGCGGCTGACGATGTCCTTGATCGACGGCCGGTAAGAACCCTGGAACTCGCCGCCGTCCCAGGGAATGCGCGGATCGGCGCGGCCCTGGATCAGCAGCGTCGGAATCGGCGTGCGTTCGTTGCAGTTGCTGACCATCGGCCCGCCGGAGACCGGCGCGATCGCGGCGAAGGTGTCGGGCGCCTCGCAGGCGATCCGATGCAGCAGCATCGCGCCGTTCGAGAA
>DASSVA010000237.1:0-4333 GCA_035706385.1 Solimonas sp.
GCCGTCGAATGGGCGCCGCTCGGCATCCGCGTCAATTGCGTGGCGCCGGGCCTCACCGCCACCGAAGGCCTGTCCGTCTACCCGCCCGAAGCGGTCCGGGAATTCCCGCTGGCCAACCCGCTGAAGCGGCCGGGGACGGCGATGGAAATCGCCGAGGGCTGCATCTATCTGTCCGCCGGCAGCGGCAGCTTCATCACCGGCGAAGTGCTGACGATCGACGGCGGCGGCAAACTGTGGGGCGAGCTGTGGACCGCGGGCCGGCCGGACTATTACAAGCTGCCGACGTGAAGCCTCTCGCGCGGTTTTGTCACGCCAGCTTCATTGCCCGATTGGGCAACCCCTCACCCTGACCCTCTCCCCTCCCGGAGGGGAGAGGGAATGGCTTTCTTGATTTGCACGGCCAGCAGTGACGCGCGGAATCGGCGTTGTGAGCAGGGCCGAGGCCGCATTCCCCGCGCACAAGCTTCGTAGCGGTGGTCTTCGTAGCGGTGGTGAAGAAATCGTCGCGAGCAGGCCCGAGGCTGCGTCGAGAAGCGCGGCCGTACAGACGGTACGGCGAGCATCGCAGACGCAGGATCGGGACGCGCAGCAGATTTATTCGCCACCGCTACTCGAACCAGGCGCGAACGGCGTTGCGCCCCTCGCGTTTGGCTTTGTACAGCGCCGCGTCGGCGTGGCGCAGCAGTTCGCCGAAATCGCGCGTCAGCGGCCGCAGCGCGGCGACGCCGCCGCTGATCTGCACGCGCGTGTGATGCGGTCCGTCGGTCGCGATCCGGTTTTCGGTCACCTGCAGCCGCAGGCGCTGCGCGATCTCCAGCGCCGGCCCCTTGTCGCAACGCGGCAGCAGCACCGCGAACTCGTCGCCGCCGAGGCGGCCGACGACATCGATGCGGCGCAGGCCCTGCGTCAGCGTCCGCGCGACCGCGACCAGCGCACGATCGCCGGTGCCGGCGCCCTCGCCGTCGTTGAATTTGCGGAAGTGGTCGAGATCGAACAGCGCGACCGACAACGGTTCGGCGAAACGCCGCGCGCGTTCGAATTCCTGCGTGCCGATGTCGAGGAAGTGGCTGCGGTTGAACAGCCGGGTCAGCGTATCGCGCGTCGCGCGCTCGTACAGCTCGCTCTGCCGCGCCTTCTGTTCGGTGATGTCCTGGAACACCTCGACGATGCCGATGATCTCGCCGCCTTCGCCGCGCACGACATCGAGCGTGCATTCGGCGATGAAGTGGCTGCCGTCGGGCCGGCGCCGGCGGTGTTCGCTGCGGCAATGTCCATGCGTGCGCGCGAAATCGAGCGCCTGCTGCGGCGCGTTGTCGCGCGCGCCATCGTCGACGAACATCTGCGCGTACGGCCAGCCGAGGATTTCGCGCTCGCGCCAGCCGGACAGCCGCGCCGCGCCGCGGTTCCAGCTCGCGATGCGGCCGTCGCGGTCGATCAGGCAGATGCCGAACGCGCTGATCGCCTGCACGACGTCGGCGTAGCGCTGCGGATCGCGGCGCAGCAGCTGGTCGTATTCGTCGGTCCGCAGCAGCGCCGGATCGTCGGGCAGCGGCTCGACGAAATCGGGCGGCGGATAGGCGTGCATCAGTGACAGCGGATCGAGCATCCGCGGATTCTAGGAATTCCCGGCCGGCGGCGCGGTAGGAAATTGGCGCTTGCCGTGCCAGCCGGATGCGCCGCACGGATTAAGAACGGATTCAGCGCGCTGCCGCGACGCTGGCGAGCCGATAAGATGAAACGCCCGTGGAGATTCTCATGAACAAGCTGCTGCGTCCGCTGTGCATCGCCGCGCTGCTCGCCGGCGCGAGCGTCGCGCCCGTCGTCCAGGCGGCCGACGATACGCCGGTCGGCACCTGGAAGACGATCGACGATGCGACCGGCAAGGCCAGATCGCTGGTGACGATCACCGAAGCGGACGGCAAGCTGCAGGGCAAGGTCGTCAAGCTGTTCGATCCGTCGAAGCCGAATCCGACCTGCGACAAATGCGAAGGCCCGCGCAAGGATCAGCCGATCGTCGGCATGCAGATCCTCTGGGGCGTCGCCAGGCACGGCGAGCAGTGGGACGGCGGCCAGATCCTCGATCCCGAAAAAGGCAAGGTCTACGGCGTGAAGCTGACGCTCGCCGACGACGGCCGGAAACTCAATGTCCGCGGCTTTCTCGGCGTGTCGCTGCTCGGCCGCACGCAGACCTGGCTGCGCGAGACCGAGCCGGCCGCGGCGACGCCGTCGACGACCGAGCCGTAAGGATTTGCGCCAGCGGTTGCGGTCTTGCGCCGCGGCGGCCCGCCCATATGGAGCGTGCAGGCGCGGCGCGCGTCTCCTAGAATCCGCCCTCCAAGCTGTTCCCGCCGCCGCCCTGCCGCGGCCCGCAACCGGAAAACCCCATGTTCGATCACGATTTCAAGCAGGCCGAGAAAGACGACGACGAGGCCAAGGCCGCGGCGCGCAAGGTGCCGGCGCTTGAAGAGCGCCTGTTCAAGGCGCGCACGATTCTGATCTACGGCGCGATCAACCAGAAACTCGCGGAGACGTTCAGCGCGCGCCTGCTGGCGCTCGCCGCCGACTCGGACGAGCCGATCACGATCTACATCAACAGCCAGGGCGGCCACGTCGAATCCGGCGACACGATCCACGACATGATCAAGTTCGTGAAACCGACCGTGCGCGTCATCGGTACCGGCTGGGTCGCCAGTGCCGGCGCGCTGATCTACGCGGCGGCGAAGAAGGAAAACCGCCTGTCGCTGCCGAACACGCGCTTCATGATGCATCAGCCGTCCGGCGGCGCCGGCGGCACGGCGTCCGACATCGCGATCATGGCCAAGGAAATCGTGCTGATGCGCCAGCGCCTCAACGAGATCATGGCCGCGGCCACCGGCCAGCCGCTGGAGCGCGTGCAGCGCGACACCGAGCGCGATTACTGGATGAGCGCGCAGCAGGCCAAGGACTACGGTCTGGTCGGCCGCATCATCGACAACGCGGGGCAGATCGACGGCTGAAGCGACCGCCGTACCCCGTCATTGCGAGAAGCGCAGCGACGAAGCAATCCAGCTGCACAGCCAGATCGAGTGGCGTCGCTGGATTGCTTCGTCGGCCTTCGGCCTCCTCGCAATGACGGAGCTGCGGACGAGTCCGGCAATCAATGTTGCAGATCGAGTGCGTCAGCCTGAAGTCCACGCGCGCGCAGCAGCTCGATCAGCAGCGCGCTGTCGCCGTGCATCGTCAGCACACGGCGCGCGCCGGTCTCGGCGATCGTCCGCAGCAGCGACGGCCAGTCGGCGTGATCGGACAGCGTGAAGCCGCGATCGTATTTCGCGGCGCGACCACCAATGGTTTCGTGTGGGGCGCCCATCCAGCCGGACGCGAAGCCGGTGCGGTACGGCGCCAGCCGCTTCAGCCACGGCGTGCCGAACGCGTGCGGCGGCACGAGGATCAGCGCGCCGCGGAAATCATGGCTGGCGACACATTCGTTGACGGTTTTCGTCGGCAGCATCGCGACGTTCTCGCGGCGGTAATGGCCGACCAGCTTGGTCATCGCCTCGTGCAGATAGACCGTCGCGTCGGTATGCCGCGTCAGTTCGGCGAGCACGCGCTGCGCCTTGCCGAGCGCGTAGCAGAACAGCACCGACGCGAAACCTTCGTCGCGATTGCGCGACCACCACTGGAAGATTTCGGCGCTCGCGCTGCCGGACGGCGGCCACACGTACTGCGGTGACGCGAACGTCGTTTCGGTGACGAAGGTGTCGCAAGGCACGACCTCGAACGGCGCGCAGCTCGGATCGTCGTCGCGCTTGTAGTCGCCGGACACGACCCAGACCTCGCCATCGGCTTCGATGCGCACCTGCGCCGAGCCGAGGATGTGGCCGGCCGGATGCAGCGACACGCGCGCGTCGCCGAGCTCGAACACCTGTCCGTAATCCTGCGGCTTCACCTGCGCGCCGGCGCCGAGCCGCGTCTTCAGCAGCCGATAACCCGGCGTCGCGGTCCAGTAACGCGCGCAGCCGCTCTTCGCATGATCGCCGTGCGCATGCGTGACGACCGCGCGCATCACGCGCTTGTGCGGGTCGATGTAGAAATCGCCGACGGGACAGTAAAGGCCTTCTGGCCGCACCACGACAAGATCGTTCATCGCGATTTGCCGTCCATGGCGCGGTGTCCCGGCCCGCACATCCCTGTGCGGGCGCGCTCAGGCGCAAAGCTTCGCTTCACGACAACCCCTTCGCGCCCCTCGTCGCGCATCACGACCCGATCGCTCATCACGCCTCGCCGATCACGGCGAGCAGCTTCCGCAAGGCGCCGCGATTGGCTTCGACGACGGCGCGGCCGGCATCGCCGA
>DASSVA010000238.1:0-11993 GCA_035706385.1 Solimonas sp.
CCGTACGGCGACATCGGCGCGCTGGAATTCGGCGCCGGCAAGATCGATCCGTCCGCCGTCATCGTCACGCCGCTCGGCCGCGGCGAGGTGTTCGGCTTCTACACCGGCGCCGCCGAACAGGACGTGCTCGATGTGCTCGCCGACGCCCAGCGCCGCTTCGGCAGCGATCCGGACCGCACGGTGCTGAGCGGCTATTCGCTCGGCGGCGTCGGCACGTTCAATCTCGCGCAGCTGTATCCGGATCTCTGGGCCGGCGCGATCGACATCGTCGGCGCGCCGGATCTCAGCGTGATCGAACGGCTCGGCGTCGCGCCGCCGCTGCCGTACACGCTGGAGAACCTGCGCAACCTGCCGTTCCGCATGGCGCATTCGCGGCTCGATGAACTGCAGATCATCGTCGGCGTCGTCCAGCCCGACGTCGCCGCGCTGCGGCTCGATCGACTCGGCTACGACTACCGCTACTGGCAGTTCTATCTGCGCGACCATCTGTTCTTTCCGGTGCCGGTCCTGCAATGCGAATACGACGCGGCGATCGCGCGCGGCCGCGTCGTCGATCCGGCGCGCGTCGTCTATTCGCAGGAGCCGGCGCTGCGCCACGACGAAGCCGATACCGGTCTGATCCTGCGTCACGATGCGGCGTACTGGATGTCGGAGATGGTCGTGCGCGGCGATGCGTTCGCGCCCGGCGACAAGGGCACGGTCGACATCACCAGCCTCGCGCTCGCCGATCGCGAGCCGAAGACGCGACGCATCGCCGGCGTCGAGGAAAATCTCGGCGGCGGACGCGACGTCTGCGGCGAGAATCCCGACGTCAGAACCCACGACATCTGGACCGTCGCCGGCATCGCCTGGGACGGCTTTGATGACGCGCCGCTCGACAACGGCATCGTCGCGAAGCTCGAACGCGTGGCGTCGGTGACGCTCGACGTCGCGCGCATGGGGCTCGATACCGGCAAGGCGATTCGCATCGATGTCGACAGCGACGGCGACAGCCGCCTGCGTCTCAAGGGCGCGTGGCACGGCGCGGGGCGGATCGAACAGGACGGCGAAGATCCGCTGAGCGTCGCGCCGGCGAATGACATCATCGACATCGCCATCGGCGCGGGCACGCACACGCTCGTGCTACAACCCTGACGAGGACACGCCATGCATTTCAAGCCGGAGGAGATTCCCCTGATCACGCCGCAGAGCGGCAGCGGCGGCGGCTGCATGCGCTCGATCAAGGCCGGCGAGATGGAGATCGGTTTCACGTGGACGACCGGCCCGCGCGACTACACGCCGCTGTACGCCGGCCTGCCCGGCGGCGTCTGTCCCTGCGATCACTACGGCTACGTGTTCTCCGGCCGCATCCGCGCGCGCTATGCCGACGGCAGCGAGGAAGTGATCGGCCCCGGCGAGGTCTACTGGATTCCGAAAGGCCACGTGCTGATCTACGAGGAAGCGACACATCATCTCGAAATCAATTCGCACCGCGAACTGCGCGAACTGATGGACGTGATCCTGCGCAACGGCGCGGCAGCGCAGCCGCCGCAGTCATCCTGAGATGGCGATGAACAAACCGCTGGCCGGACTCAAGGTCGTCGAAGTCGCGATGTGGGCGTTCGTGCCGGCCGCCGGCGGCATGCTCGCCGACATGGGCGCGTCGGTCATCAAGGTCGAGCCGCCGAGCGGCGATCCGCTGCGCGGCCTGCAGACCGGCAGCACCGGCGCCGCGCAGCACGGTTTCGTGCTGTCGTGGGAAAACTACAACCGCGGCAAGCGCAGCATCACGCTCGATCTGCGCCAGCCGGCCGGCGTCGAACTGCTGTATCGCCTGCTCGAAGATGCCGACGTGTTCCTGACGAACCTGCTGCCGGCCGCACGGCGGCGGATGAAGATCGACGTCGACGATCTGCGTCCGCGTTTTCCGAAACTCATCTATGCGATCGGCAGCGGCTTCGGCCGCCACGGCGCCGAAGCCGACAAGGGCGGCTACGACGCGATCAGTTTCTGGGCGCGCGGCGGCATCGCCTCGTCGGCGACGCCCGCCGACCGCGACTATCCGATCCAGCAGCCCGGCGCGGCGTTCGGCGACTGCACGAGCGCGGCGATGCTCGCCGGCGGCGTCGCCGCGGCGATCGCGCAGCGCGCGCTGAGCGGCCACGTCGCGGTCGTCGACGTCGCGCTGCTGTCGGCGAGCATGTGGCTGATGCAGCGCGCGATCACGCAGGCGACGATCGAGAACGTCGAGCGCATTGCGGCGCCGCGCCGCGATGCGATCGGCAATCCGCTCGTCAACACCTATCGCACGCGGGATGGCCGCTTCGTGTCGCTGTGCATGCTGCAGTCGCAGCGCTACTGGCCGGGCTTCTGCGAAGTCGCCGAACGTCCGGACCTGGCAAACGATCCGCGCTTCGACACGGCTGCGGCGCGCGCGCGCAACGTCGCCGCCTGCGTCGCCGAACTCGACCGCGTCTTCGCCGGCGCGACGCTCGCGCAATGGCGCGAACGGCTGGCGCGCCAGGACGGCCAGTGGGATGTCGTCCAGCACGTCGGCGAACTGAAGGACGACGGTCAGGTCCGCGCGAACGGCTTCATGCAGCGCGTCGACTACGGCGACAATCGCAGTCTCGACATGGTCAGCGTGCCGATCCAGTTCGACGGCGCGCCGCTGCCGGCGCGGCCGGCGCCGGCGCTCGGCGAACACAGCGACGAGATTCTCGCCGCGCTCGGCTATGACGAGGAAAAGATCATCGAACTGAAAATCGCCGGCGTGGTGTTCTGACGATGCGCGACGCCGAGGAATCGAATATGCCGCAAACGACGTCCACGCTGCGCAGTCCGGATTCCGGCGCGGTGTCGCTGCAGATGCTGTGCACGCAGGCGCTCGCGCGGCCGGCGACGCAGCACGCGCTCGAATTCGAACGGCGCTGGTACACCTGGGGCGAACTGCGCCATGTCGGCGAACGGCTCGATGCGCTGCTCGCAGATGCCGGCGCGCCGCGCGGGCCCATCGCGTTCGTGCCGCGCAACCGGCCGTCGGCGATCGCCGCGCTGCTCGCGCTGCTCGCGCGCGGCGAACATGTGCGGATGATCTACGCGTTCCAGTCGCCGGCGGCGATCGCGCGCGATCTGTCGCGATTGCGGCCGACCGCCGTCATCGCCGCCGCCGGCGATTTCACCGACGAGGTGCTCGCCGCGCTGCGCGAAACCGGCGCCGTCGGCATCGCGCTGCGCGAGATGGACGCGACCGCGGTCGCCAACTTCGAACGTTTTCGCGGCGACGTGCCGCAGACCGTCGCCGGCATGCCGCGCATCGAGATTCTCACGAGCGGCACGACCGGTCCGCCGAAACCGTTCACGGTCGATTACGCGCTGATCGCACGGCATCACATCGGTACCGTCAGCGATCTGTCGCAGGCGACGCCGTCGCTGCTGTGTTTTCCGCTCGGCAACATCACCGGCATCTATTCGACGCTGCCGCCGATGATCAAAGGCCAGCGCGTCGTGCTGCTCGACCGCTTCAGCGTCGTCGGCTGGCACGACTATGTGAAGCGTTTCCGTCCGGCGCACGGCGGCCTGCCGCCGGCCGGCGTGCAGATGGTGCTCGACGCGAACATTCCGCGCGAAGACCTCGCCAGCCTGCGCGGCCTCGGCACCGGCGCGGCGCCGCTCGATCCCGCGGTGCAGCGCGCATTCGAGGAACGCTACGGCATTCCGATCCTGCTGTCGTACGGCGCGACCGAATTCGGCGGCCCGGTGACGGCGATGACCGCCGACCTGCACGCGCAATGGGGCGAAGCCAAGTTCGGCAGCGTCGGTCGCGCACTGCCCGGCGCGCAGCTGCGCGTGATCGACGCCGACACCGGCGCGGTGCTGCCGCCCGGCCGCGAAGGCGTACTCGAAGTCGTTTCGCCGCGCATCGGTCCGCACTGGATCCGCACGTCCGACATCGCGGTGATCGACGAAGACGGTTTCGTGTTCCATCGCGGCCGCGCCGACGGCGCGATCATGCGCGGCGGATTCAAGGTGCTGCCGGAGACGATCGAACGCGCGCTGCTGCTGCATCCGGCGGTTTCCGTCGCCGCCGCGACCGGCGTCGCCGACCGCCGGCTCGGTCAGGTACCCGGCGTCGCCGTGCAACTCAAGCCCGGCGCCGTGCCGCCGACCGTCGAACAGCTCGAAACACATCTGCGCGCGCAACTGCCGGCGACGCACATCCCGACCGTCTGGCGTTTCGTCGACGAACTGCCGCGCACACCGTCGTTCAAGGTCGATCGCCCGGCGCTGCGCCGGTTGCTCGAAAACGGCGACGGGCAGACGCCATGAATGCGCCCGACGCGCCGGCGTTCGACCGTCGCGAATTCCGCGATGCGCTCGGCTGTTTCGCGACCGGCGTGACGGTCGTGACGACGCGTGCGGCGAGCGGCGAGCCGATCGGCCTGACCGTCAACAGTTTCAGCTCGGTGTCGCTGCAACCGCCGCTGGTGCTGTGGAGTCTGGCGCGCGATGCGCAAAGCCTGCCGGCGTTCCAGCAGGCACCGCACTGGGCGGTGCACGTGCTGGCCGCCCGTCAGGAAGATCTGTCGGCGCGGTTCGCGGCGCGCGGCACCGACAAGTTCGCCGGTCTCGCGTTCGACGACGGCATCGGCGGCCAGCCGCTGCTGCGCGGTTGCGCGGCGCGCTTCCAGTGTCGCGCCGCATTCCAGTACGACGGCGGCGATCACGTCATTTTCGTCGGCGAAGTCGTCGCGCTCGATCGCAGCGACGCACCGCCGCTGGTGTTCCATCGTGGCCGCTACGCGGTCGCCGGCCAGAAGAACGCGCGCGAACTCGAAAGCGGATTCGCCGACGACTTCCTCGTCTATCTGCTCGGCCGCAGCCACTTCCATTTCTTTCGCGATCTGAAAGCGCATCTGCGCGACGCCGGCATCAGCGACGACGAGCATTTCGTGCTCGGCGCATTGATGGTGCGCGACGGCCTCGGCGCGTCGCAGCTCGCCGCCTCGCTCGCCGATCTGCTCGGCGGTGACGTCACCGCGACGCTGGCCGGCCTGCTGGCGCGCGGTTACGTCGTGCAGCAGGTCGCGGCCGATGGCGCGCAAACCTACCAACTGGCGACTGCCGGACGCGATTGCGCGCTGCATTTCCTCGCCGCCGCGAAAGCGCACGAAGCGCACGTGACCGAGCGCTTCGGCAACGACGAGATCGCATCGCTCAAGCATTCGCTGCGCGCACTGCTGTCGGCGAAGCCGCGTGCCTGAGCCGAGAACATCATGAGAGCCGCGTGCGCCATCGTCGGCATGGGCTTGACCGCGCAGGGCATTGGCCTGGGCATCGGCAGCCGCGAGCTGCGCGCGCAGGCGATCGATCTCGCGCTCGCCGACGCCGGCCTCGAACGCGACGCGATCGATGGTTACATCCACACGTATCTCGATCGCGAAGACCTGCGCTACATGGGGCTGTCGCCGAACTTCTCGCTGTCGATACTCGCCGGCGGCGCGACACCGGCGCTGAGCATTCTCAGCGCGATCGGCGCGATCGTTTCCGGCCAGGCGGAAATGGTCGCGTGCGTCTACGGCCAGGCGCAGTCGGCGCGCGAAGCCTCGGGCGGCCAGAAGATCGGCGCGTACGCGTACGGCTATCCGTCGCTGTACGGCCTGGTCGGCGCGGCGGCGACGCACGCGCTGCATGCGCGCCGTCACATGCATCTGTACGGCACGACGTCGGCGCAGCTCGGCGCGGTCGCGGTCACGCAGCGCCGTTACGCGACGGTGCGGCCCGGCACGCTCGGTTACGGCAAGCCGATCACGCTGGACGATCACCAGGCGTCGCCGATGATCGCCGATCCGCTGCGCCGTCTCGATTGCACGCGCGATACCGACGGCGGCATCGCCGTGCTGGTGACGAGCGCGGCGCGCGCGAAGACGCTGCGCACGCGACCGGTCTACATTCTCGGCGGCGGCACCGGCCACAACATCGCGAACTGGCATCGCGGCACGGTCTACGAACATCACGACAACATCGCGCCGGCGAAAACGCGCGCGTTCGCGCAGGCGCGGCTGACGATCAAAGACATCGACATCGCGCAGCTCTACGATCCGTTCACGATCTCGCCGCTGATGCAGCTCGAAGCGTACGGCTTCGTGCGCGAAGGCCACGGCGGACCGTTCTACGCCGACGGCGGCGCCGGGCCGGACGGGCCGATCCCGACCAATACCGGCGGCGGCCAGCTGTCGGCGTATTACACGACCGGTTTCACCGGCATCGCCGAAGCGATCCTGCAATTGCGCGGCGAAGCCGGCGCCGGCCAGCTCAAGCGCGCGCGCACCGCGCTGGTCAGCGGCCACGGCTTCAACGCCGGCGTGCAGAACACCTGGGCGCACGCGACGCTGATCTTCGGCAACGAACCATGAGCGATCACGCGAGCGAACTTCTGACCCGCATCACCGCGCTCGGCGGCGATGTGCTCGATCTGCCGTTCTGGCAAGCGTGCCGCGACGGCCGCTTCCTGCTGCACGCCTGCGGCGTCTGCGGACGCCATTACTGGCCGGCGAGCCGCTGCGTCGTCCACGGCGATGCGCGGATGCGCTGGGTAGCCGCGAGCGGGCGCGGCACGCTGTACACGTACACGGTGATGCACCACGCGTATACCGCGGCGATGAAGGCGCGCACGCCGTACGTGGTCGCCGTCGTGCGGCTCGACGAAGGGCCGTATTTCCACAGCGGCCTGATCGACTGCGCGCTCGACGACGTGGCGATCGGCATGCGCCTGGAAGCAACGATGATCGAACACGACAACGGCCTCGTCGCGCCGGTGTTCCGGCCGGTGCCCGGCTGAACGCCGACGGAGAACGACACCGTGAACGATGCGCGAACGGCAAGCCCGGTCCCCGCCACGCTGCAGCAGGCGCTCGCGCCGCAATGGCTGGCGCGCGCGCTGGCGCCGGTGTCCGGCGGCGCCGCGATCCACTCGGTCGAACTCGCCGACGAGATTCGCGGCATGGCGTCGAAGCTGCGCATTCGCGTGCGCTTCGCGAACGCGCCGGAGCGCGTGCACGCGTTCTGCCTGAAGGCGTTTCTCGACGCCGCCGACGGACTTTCGGCCGGCGGCGAGACGACGATCCGCGAAGCGCGCTTCTATCTGGAACTGGCGCCGCATACGAACATGCGCGTGCCGGGCTGCGCGAACGCGCTGATCGACGCGCACGCCGGACGCGGCATCCTGATCCTCGACGATCTGATCGCGGCCGGCGCGCGTTTCTGTTCGGCGCGCGAAGCGTTCAGTGCCGCGCAGTGTGCGCAGAGCCTCGAACAGATCGCGCGGCTGCACGCCGCGGCGCGACGGCTGCCGGCCGCGCCGTGGCTGCCGTGCCGCATCGAACAGCTCGCGACGACCTCGCGCTTCACGGTCGAGCAGGTGCAGACACTGCTCGACGATCCGCGCGGCGACGGACTGCCGGCACGGACGCGCAGCGCGGCGCTGCTGTTCGCCGGCATTCGCGCGCTCGCGACGCGCAACGCGACGCGCGCGCAGACGCTGCTGCACGGCGACTGCCATCCGAACAATATTTATTGGACGGCGGACGGCCCCGGCTTCGCCGACTGGCAGCTCGTGCAGCGCGGCAACTGGGCGCTCGACGTCGCGTATCACATCGCCGCGGTGCTGCCGGTCGCGCGCGCCGAACGCGACGAGCGCGCATTGCTCGATCACTATCTCGATGCGCTGCGCGCGTGCGGCGGCGACACGCCCGATCGCGACGCGGCCTGGGACGATTATCGCGCGGCGCAGCTCTACGGTTTCTTCCACTGGGCGATCACGCGCCGCGTCGCGCCCGACATCACGCGCGAGATGACGCAGCGGCTCGGCGCCGGCGTGACGCGGCACGAAACCTATCGCCTGCTCGGACTTTAGAAGTTCCCGGCGCTGCGGCGGCCGCCGCCGTCGGCGCGTGCCGAGGCACAGCTCGGCGCTGCCGGCGGGCCTTCCCGCCGTGGCGCGACAGTCCTTGGAGCTTCCCGCACCGGCGTCTATCGTATGGCGCGAATACCACGGGGAGACGCCGCATGCTGCTGTGGATGCTGATCGCCGCCAGCGGTGCCGCATGGCTCGCCCTGCTCGTCCTTCTGCTGCACTTGCAGCGGCGCCTGCGCGCGCTGCAGGCGCGCACCAGCCTCGCCGCGGCGCTGCCGCAAGGCACGTCGCGGCCGCTGATCACCGTCGAGATCCTCAATCCCTTCGAGCTCGCGGCCAACCGCGTGGCGATCGCCGCACTCGGCGCCAGGCTCGCGCCGCGCATGATCGAGCGCATCGTCTACCAGACGACCCGCGACATCCTGCGCACGGAGATCGCCAAGCATGGCGTCGACGCGCGCATCCGGATCTGCCATGTGGATTGAGCTCGCGCAGGCGAGCGTGTCGCTCGGCGCCGCTGCGGCCTGCGCGGGGCTCGTCTGGCGCATCGAGCGTCAGATCGACGCGCTCGAACAGGCACTCGCCGACGCCGCGGCGCGCGGCCGCGAGCAGGAGCAGCGGCTCGCAACGCTGGCGAACTGGCGCGACGGGCAGGAACTCGCCCTCCACGCCACCGATACCGGCGTGTCGATCGTCAAGGCCGCGCACATGGGCATCGCCGACATCCCGTTCTCGATCCTCGAGGCGATTCCGCCGACCGCGGCGCCGACGCGCGCCGTGCGCCAGGTCCACGACGCGATCAGCGAAGGCATCTACGCTGCGCTGAGCGGCCTCAACAAGGCTGTCGGCCGCGAGCTGCGCAAGGGTATCGGCAGTGGCGGGAAGACGGCGGAACCCGGCAGCGGGACGCCGCCCGGCGCGACGGACGAGCCGCGCGACTGAGACGACCGCAGCGTCCGCGTCTACTTCGGCTGCTTCCTCGGCCGCTGCCAGTTCGCCAGCGTTTTCTGCTCGCGCGCTCGCGCGATCGTCAGGCCGCCGGCCGGCACCTCGCGCGTGATCGTCGAACCGGCGCCGATCGTCGCGCCGTCGTGGACAGTGACCGGCGCGACGAGCTGCGTGTCGGACCCGACGAACACGTCGTCGCCGATCGTCGTCAGATGCTTGTGCGCGCCGTCGTAGTTGCAGGTGATGACGCCGGCGCCGATGTTGGTCCGCGCGCCGATCTTCGCGTCGCCGACGTACGCGAGATGATTGGCCTTGGTGTTTTCGCCGAACGTCGCGTTCTTCACTTCGACGAAATTGCCGACGTGCGCGCCGGCGGCGAGCGCGGTCGTCGGCCGCACGCGCGCGAACGGACCGATCACGCAGGCGGCGCCGGCCTCGCAGCCGTCGAGCACCGAATGCGCGTGAACGATCGTGCCGGCGCCGAGGCGAACGTTGCGCAGCACGCAATACGGGCCGATCTTCACGTCGTCGGCGAGCGCGACCTCGCCTTCGAACACGCAGCCGACGTCGATCGTCACGTCGCGGCCATGCGTCAGCGTGCCGCGCAGATCGAAGCGCGCCGGATCGGCGAGCGCCACGCCGGCGCGCATCAGCGCCTCGGCCTGCCGCTGTTGCAGCGTGCGTTCGAGCCGCGCGAGCTGCGCGCGGTCGTTCGCGCCTTCGACTTCGCGCGCGTCGGCCGCGACGGTCGCGATCTTCAGGCCGGCTTTCGCCGCCATCGCGACGACGTCGGTCAGATAGAACTCGCCGTTGGCATTGTGATTCTTCACGTTCGCGAGCCAGCCGCGCAGGCGCTTCGCCGGTGCGCTCATGAGGCCGGTGTTGATTTCGCGGATCGCGCGCTGCCGCGCATTGGCGTCTTTCTCCTCGACGATGCCGGTCACGTCACGCTGGCGATTGCGGACGATGCGCCCGTAACCGTGCGGCTGTTCGAGTTCGACCGTCGCCAGCGCCAGCGTCTTGCCGCCGGCGGCGACCAGCTCGCGCAGCATGGCCGTGGAAGCCAGCGGAACGTCACCGTAGAGCACCAGAACCTGCGCGCCGTCCGGCACCTGCGGCAGCGCCTGCTGGACGGCGTGCGCCGTGCCTTTCTGTTCGCCTTGCAGTGCCCAGTGCAGGCTGTGCGCCTGATCGTGGCCGTCCGCCCAGCGTCGCACAGCGTCGCTGCCGTGGCCGACGACGACATGGATCGCCGCCGCGCCCAGTTCGCGCGCCGCGTCGATGACATGGCCGAGCATCGGCTTGCCGGCAATCGCGTGCAGCACTTTCGGCAGCGCGCTTTTCATGCGCGTGCCCTGGCCGGCGGCGAGGATGATGACGTGCAGCGGTACGTTGCGACTCATGCACCGAGTTTAGCGGCGCGCGCCGACCGCGCACCAGCGCTGCCGGGCGAGCGGCGGCATAATGTCGATCCCCTTCATGGCACCGTCGATGCAGCATTCCGCTTCCGCCACCAGCCGGTCCATCGGTTTCAACGACATCGACGAACCGCTGATCGAAAGACTGGTCCGCACGTTCTACGCGCGCGCCCGCGACGATGCCTTGCTCGGACCGGTGTTCGCCGCGCGCATCCGCGACTGGGAGCCGCATCTGCAGCAGATCATGGCGTTCTGGTCGAACGTGATGCTGAAAAGCGGCCGTTATCGCGGCACGCCGCTGCAGGCACATCTCGGCCTGGCGATCGACGATGCGCATTTCGCGCGCTGGCTCACGCTGTTCGAACAGACCGCGCGCGAGCTGTGTGCACCGCCGGTCGCCGACGCGTTCGTCGGCAAGGCGCAGATGATCGCGAAAAGCCTCGCGTTCGGCATCGCCGGCGCGCGTGGCGACAGCTTGTTGCCGGCCGCCGCGCCGCGCGATTCCTGAACCGCAAACGCAAAGGGCGCCACACGGGCGCCCTTCGCGAATGACCGCGTGCGGTGCTCAGTGATGGCCGGGCGCGCGCAGCTTGCGGACGAACTCCAGTCGCGCGGCGGCTTCGATCACTTCGGCCTGCGCTTTCGCCATGTCGGTTTCCGTGCTGGCGCCGGCGAGACGCTGCTCGGCTTCCGCCTTGGCGGCCTGCGCCGACGCCTCGTCGACATCCTTCGGATGCAGCGCGGTATCGGCGAGCACCGTCACCAGATGCGGCTGCACTTCGAGAATGCCGCCGCTGACGAAGAACGGCAGCATCTGGCCGTCCGGCGTCTGCACGCGCAGCGTGCCCGGCTTGAGGCGCGTCAGCAGCGGCGCGTGGCGCGGCGCGATGCCGACTTCGCCCATTTCCGCCGGCGCGAACACCATCTGGGCTTCGCCCGAATGGATGTGGCCTTCGGCGGAAACGATGTCGACTTGTAATTGCGTCATGTCAGGACTCCGTGATTGGTGATTCGTGATTCGTGATTGGCAAGCTGTGTTGCTTTGTGAATCACCAATCACTGATCACCAATCACAGCTTCTTGGCCTTCTCGACAGCTTCGTCGATCGTGCCGACCATGTAGAACGCCTGTTCCGGCAGGTGGTCGTACTGGCCGTCGACGATGCCGCGGAAACCGCGGATCGTTTCCTTCAGCGAGACGTATTTGCCCGGCGAGCCGGTGAAGATTTCGGCGACGTGGAACGGCTGGCTGAGGAAGCGCTGGATCTTGCGCGCGCGGGCGACGGCCTGCTTGTCGTCTTCCGACAGCTCGTCCATGCCGAGGATCGCGATGATGTCCTTCAGTTCCTTGTAGCGCTGCAGCACGCCCTGCACGTCGCGGGCGGTGTTGTAGTGCTCGTCACCGATCACGTTCGGGTCGAGCTGGCGCGACGTCGAGTCGAGCGGATCGACGGCCGGGTAGATGCCGAGCGAGGCGATTTCACGCGACAGCGTGACGGTCGAGTCAAGGTGGGCGAAGGTCGTCGCCGGCGACGGGTCGGTCAAGTCGTCGGCCGGCACGTAGACCGCCTGGATCGAGGTGATCGAGCCTTTCTTCGTCGACGTGATGCGCTCCTGCAGCACGCCCATTTCCTCGGCGAGCGTCGGCTGGTAACCGACCGCCGACGGCATGCGGCCGAGCAGCGCCGAGACTTCGGTGCCGGCCAGCGTGTAGCGGTAGATGTTGTCGACGAA
>DASSVA010000239.1:0-11606 GCA_035706385.1 Solimonas sp.
CCTCGCTGCGACGGATCGCCGAGCTGACCTGGCCGCCGCTGTAGATCGGCATCGTCACCCGCACGCCGATGCTCTCGTCATCGCCATCGATTTCGCCGCTGACGCCGCCACGGTTGTCGATCGCCGACGCCGTGCCGACCAGATCGACTTGCGGATAGCGGGCGCGCTGCGAGGCACGGCGGTTGACGCGGGCGATCTCGATCGCCGCGTTCTGCGCGAGGATCGCCGGATTGTCGGTCTGCGCGCGCGCGACCCACGCGTTCTCGTCCATCGGCTGCGGCGCCGACAGGCCGACGTTCGGCGGCAGCACCTTGAGCGCCGGATAGCTGCGCCCGGTCAGCGCTTCGAGCGCAAGCTGCGCCGCCTGCAGCGTGTTGCTGGCATCGGTCTCGTCGACCGATGCGATCGCATACGACGCCTCGGCGGCCTTGACGTCGGCCAGCGTCGCGAGGCCCGCGTCGCTGCGCGACTTGGCGTGGTCGAGCTGCTCGCGCAGCGCGGTGGTCTCGGCATGCGCGAACACGGCGGCGTCGCGCGCGGCGAGCACCGCGAAATATTTCTCGGCGACGTCGAGCAGCAGCTCGTCCTGCGCGGCGCTCAGCGCCAGCGCCGCCTGCTCGGCCTTGAGCTTGGCCGCGCTTAGGCCGAGAAACAGCTGCGGCCGGTACAGCGCCTGCGTCAGTTGCGCGCCGTACAGCGTGCGCGTGAACGTATCGCTGCCCTTGACGATGAAGCGCGTATCGAAAGTCTGGTTGTTGACTTCGAAATCGCCGTGATAGGTGCCGTTCTGATGCTGGCGCAGCCAGTCGTATTCGCCGAGCAGGCCGAGCTGCGGCAGCAATTTGCCGCGTGCCTGCGGTACCAGCTCCATCGCCGCGTAATAACTCGCGCGCGCCGACTCGTACGCCGGATTGAACTGCAACGCGTCGTTGCAGATCGTCAGCAGATCGGTCATCGCAGATGCGGGCGCGGCGGTCTGCGCAGCCGCCGACGAACCGAGACATGCACCCAGCAGCACGGCCGTGCAGCAAGACCGGAGTGACTTGCTTGTAAGCGACATCCACGCTCCCCGTTTGTCGTCGCACCGCGGGACGACAAGGTCTGCCGTCATCGTCGCGTCGGAAGGCCGCCCGGGCCGTCTGTGCGCCTGCGCATTATGGCCAAGCCGGACACTGCTTGTCTCGCACGCGCAAAATGAAACGGCCCGCGCTGGGCGGGCCGTTCATGTCGATCGCCGTCGATCAGTGCCGCGGCTTGAAGACCGGTTCCTCGCCGGGCGCCAGTTCTTTCGGCTTGAGCAGGAACGAGGCGATCGCCGGCAACAGCAGGATCGCGCCGAACATGTTGGCGGTGAACATGAACACCAGCAGCTTGCCCATGTCGCGCTGGAACTGCAGACCGGACCACAGCCAGGTCGCGACGCCGATGCCGAGCGTGATGCCGGTGAACACGACTGCCTTGCCGGTCATCTTCAGCGTCTTGAAATACGCGTCGCGCAGCTTGTAACCGCCGGCGGTCGCGTCGGCGAGCGTCGCGTAGACGTAGATGCCGTAGTCGACGCCGATGCCGGCGGCCAGTGCGACGACCGGCAGCGTCGCGACTTTCATGCCAATGCCGAGGATCGTCATCACCGCGTACGCCATGAACGACACCAGCGCCAGCGGCAGCATGATCGAGACGATCGACTGCCATTCGAAGAACGACAGGAACACGCAGACGATGATGCCGGCGTAGACGATGTACAGGATCGGCCGTTCGAGGCGATGCACTTCCTCGTTGGTCGCCGCCATCACGCCGACGTTGCCGGAGGCGAGCGCGAAGTTGACCGGGCACGCCTTGTCCATGCCTTTGAGCTTTTCCTTGGCCTCGTCGTTCTTCTTCGTCAGGTTCTTGACGGTGTCGTTGTTGTTGACCTGGTCATAGGTGATGCCCGGATGCGATTTGCGCAGTTTCTCGACGTACTTTTCGAGCCTGACCTTGGTCGTGCCGACATCGCGCCGCGCATCGAGCTTGGCGTCGCAGTACTTGGCGTCGACGTCCTTGTGCGTCTCGTAGAACTCGGCGGCGTTGCTCTTGTTGAACGCCTTGGTCTTGTCGACGATGCGATCGAGCGTCGCCGCGGTGTGATCCTTGGTGAACACGAACACGGCGAGCGCCGAGCAGTCCGGGTTGAGCAGGCCGCTCGACGTCGGGATCGGCGTGATCGCCTGCACGATCGCATACTGGTTGCGCGGCAGCACGCGGAATTTCGGCGCGGCTTCCGAGAACGCCGAATTGACCTGCTTGGCGGCCCACGGCAGCGACAGGATGCTCTGCACGCCGACGGTGTTTTCCATGTGCGCGTCGAAGCGGTCGACCTGCTCGATCATGTCGTAGCGCACGCAGGCTTCCGGATCCATTTCGGCGATGACCTTGAAGATGTCGGTGCCGACCGTGAAGTTGGCGTTGATCGCCGCCATGTCGTTGTTGAAGCGCGAATGCGGCAGCAGCTCGGGCACGCCGGCCTGGCTGTCGCCGACCTGCAGTTCCTCGCCCTTCCACAGGCTCCAGCCGAACAGCGCCGAGCCGATCACGATCGCGATCACCGCCGGCACCGGCCGCACCATGTTCGAGATCAGCCGCCACAGCGGATCGAACACGCTGTCGCGATTCTCCTGTTTTTGCTGGAACGCGACCGGATCGCCGATGTCGACCCAGGTCAGCATGATCGGCATCATCACCTTGTTGGTGACGATGATCGCCGCCATGCCGAGCGTCGCGTTGAGCGCCATCTCGCGGATGATGTCGATCGGGATCAGGCCGATCAGCGCGAAGCCGACGACGTCGGTCATGATCGCCATCGTTCCGTAGATCGCCAGACGCCGCCAGGTTTCGAGCGACGCGTCGAAGCTGTTGCGGCGGTTCATCGTGATCTCGCCGACCCAGGCGTTGACGTACTGCACGCCGTGGCTGACCGACACCGCGAGAATCAGGAACGGCACGAGGATCGCGAACGGATCGAGGCCCTTGCCCATCATGCGCAGCAGGCCGAATTCCCAGATCACGGCGGTGATCGAACAGATCAGCGGCAGCACGGCGAGCTTGAAGCTGCCGACGTACAGCCACAGCAGGATCATCGTCATGATCAGCGTGCCGAGGAAGAACAGCACGACCTGCATCGTCGCGTCGATGACGTCGCCGACCACCTTGGCGAAGCCGACGATGTGCACTTCGATGTTCGGGTTGTACTGCGGATTGTCGACGGTCTCGGTGCTGACTTCGTAGCCGTGCACGACGATCGGCTTCATGCCTTCGGTCGGGTTCGGCACTTCGAAATCCTTCAGCATCAGATGCCAGCCGTAGTCGACGAAGCCTTCGGCGACCTTGCTGCCGGCTTTCAGCGGCCCGTGATCCTTCTTGAGCTTGTAGATGATCTTCTTCGGATTCATGAAGCGGCCGCGCAGCTTCTCTTCGAGGCCGCGCGCGACTTTCTCGTAGTCGAGCTTCTCGCCGGTCACCGGATCGACCTCGAGCAGCTCGGAGTAGATCATCGCGCCGTCCTGATCCTTGGCGACGTAGCGGCCGACGTGGCCGCCCTTGCCGACGTTGGAACGCACCAGGTCGAAGTATTTCTGCGTCGGCTGGTAGTCGGCCGGAATCACGTTGCCGCCGGCGAAACCGCCTTCGACGACTTCGATGTAGCGGACGTCCGGCGTGAAGATCGACGACACGCGCGAGCGGTCGATGCCGGGCAGGAAGAACAGTTCGTCGGTCGCGGTTTTCAGCGACGTCAGGAACTGTTCGTTGTAGATGTCGCCCTTGCCCGGCTTCTGCATCAGCGCGACCAGCACCGTGTTGGCGCCGCCGAAATCGGCCATGTACTGCTTGAGCACCTTCATGTACGGGTGTTCGAGCGGGATCGACTTGTCGAAACCGGCGTCGCGCTTGATCTGCACCATCTGCCAGGCGAGCAGCACCGTGGCGATGACCAGGATCGTCATCGTCAGCCAGCGCTTCGCGTAGATGACCGGTTCGATCGTCCGCAGCAGGCGCTGGGTACGGGTCAGTTCGTTGTTCGAGTTCATTGGTCGTGCCCGCTTCAGTGGCTCAGCGCCTTGACGGCGATCGGCTGCACGCCGGATTCACCGACGGCAAGGAAGACGTCGTCGCCGTAAGGCACCACGCCCGACAGCGGCGTGCCGTCCGGCGAGCGCAGCAGCTGCACCTCGTCGTCCTTCGACACCACCATGATCACGCCGTTGAGGCCGACCAGCACGTTGCCGTCACCGGGAATCGCCGCGCCGCCGAACATCGACGCGACCGTACCGGTATTCAGCGCGGTCCACTTTCCGCCGCGCGCGTCGTCGCTGACGTAGACGTTGCCGCGCAGCCCGAAAATCATCGCGCCCTTGTCGCCGTGCGGCAGCACGCCGAAATACGAGCCTTCGTACGGCGACGCCTGCTTGGTCCAGGTCGCGCCGCCGTCGGTGGAGATCGCGAGCAGACCCTGCTCGCCGGCGATCATCAGATCGCCGTTGTTGAGCTTGCCGATCGAATTCAGATGCAGCTCGTCCTCGTCGAAGCCGTGACTGTCGACCGTATTCCAGGTCTGGCCGCCGTCCTTGGTTTCGAGCAGCAGACCGTAGGCGCCGGTCGCGATGCCGTGCTGCGCGTCGAGCGCGAGCAGATCGAGCACCGGCTTTTCGAGTTCCGGCTGGAAGTTCTGCAGCTTCCAGGTCTTGCCGCCATCGTCGGTGTGGACGATCGCCGCGTCGTGGCCGGCGGCCCAGCCGTGCTGGCCGTCGGCGAACGCGACCGAGGTCAGCGCCGAGCGTACCGGCACGTCGACCTGCGCCCAGTTCTTGCCGTCGTTCGAGACGATGATCGCGCCGCGATCGCCGACCGCGATCAGGTGTTCGCCGGTGTTCTCGACACCGAGCAGCAGCGAGCGCGGCGTCAGCGGCATGATCTCCGCCGGCATCGGTTTGACCGCCACCGCCGCGGCATCGGCCGCGGCGCCCCCGCCATCGTCCTGTGCCCAGCCCACTGCGCTGGCGAGCATGCCCAGCAGCGCCGCTCCGGCAATTGTCCACGCTTTTTTCACGTTCAGAACTCCCCAACGCTAGACGGCAGCATGCCGTTTGAATTCGTCATTCTTTTCGCCCCCGCCGCGGGCTGCTACGGCTGCGCGCTCTGCCGCAGCCGGCGGCCGCGCCGCGCCAGATCACTGGCCCCGAAGTCATCGGCCGCCAGGTCCGGATAAGCCACTTCGGGCTCCTCGTTGTTCAGCCCTTGCACAAGATAGCGGCTGCCAAGAAGATCGTACACCGTCTCGGCGACCGGCAATTCGAACTGCCGGTCGTAGGCCATCACCGTGTGCGCTTCCTGCACGCGCCACAGCTCGCCGCGATTGTCGTAATTGTCGACGACGCGGATCTGCCAGCCGTCCTCGTCGAGATAAAAGCGGCGGTGGCGATAGGCGTGGACGCGGCCACGCTTGACGACGGCGTCGACGACCCAGACCCGTCGCAATTCATAGCGCGCGAAATCCGGATTCAGATGATGGCGGCCGACCAGCATGCGATACGGCACGTCGGCGCCGTGCAGCGCGTAGCTGTTGGCCGGCACCAGCATTTCCTGCTTGCCGACGAGCTTGAAGTCGTAGCGATCGAGCGGGCCGAAGAACATGTCGATCTGATCGTTGGTGCGCAGATCGTCGGTGCCGATGCCGGGCGTGTCGTAGCCGAGGTTCGGCGCGCGCCGCGCGTGCTCGTCGCCACTGCCGAACTGCCAGGCGCGCCGGCCGAAATCGGCGGCGTCGGCGACATCGTCGATCAGGATGCCGATGCCGGCCAGCCGCGCCGGCTGCTCCAGCCATTGCAGATGGCGCGACAGGATGCCGTTCGCCGCGTGCAGATCGTAGCCGCCCGCGCCGTAGTCGAAGCGCACGATGTCGCGCCGCCGGATCTGCGTGAAGTCGCCGCTCTCGGCGACCGCGAACTGCGCCGACACACGCTCGGTGACCAGCGGCCGCCAGCGCAGGCGATGATTCCACAGCGCTTCCTCGCCGTTCGCCGGCAACGGAAACGGCAGGCCGGTCGCGGCCTTGCGCAGCACGCCGTCGACGAGCACGGCGCGCGCCATGTTGGCCTGCGTCGCCGCATAGACGGCCGGCGGATTGCTGAAGCTGCGCCGCGTCGGAAACACGCGCATGCGGTAGCTGTCGGGGAATTTCGCGAACAACGCGCGCTGGCCGGGGCTCAGCAGCGCCGCGTAGTCGTCGACGTTGTCGGCGGTGACCGTGTACAGCGGCCGGTCGTCGGCGAACGGATCGCAGTAACGACCGCGCGACGCGGCGAAGCACGGCGGCGGACTGGTGAGGCCGCCGAGCCACGCCGGGATGCTGCCGTTCGCGTTGCCGGCAAGCTCGGCACCGAACGGCGTCAGGTTCGCGGGAATCGCCGGCGGCGCTGCGGCTTCGGGTGCGGCGACAGCAGGCGGCGTGGTTTCGTCCTGCGCCGTCGCGCGCGCGCTCAGCAGCGCGCCACAGACGATGGCGGCGGCGACGGACGATGAGCGCAGCGCCTTCATTGTCGTTTTCGGCGCGCGCCGGTTCTCTCCTCGAACGGAACCCATGACCGCAGTGTAGGCGACGCGTCCGTCACTCGCCATCGCCCGAGCGGCAGCCGAAGCCGGTCAGTCCGGCAAAGCGTCGCGCCAGATCAGCGTCGCCATGCGACCGCTCGCCGGTTCGCGGCGATACGAATAGAAGCGTTCGGCATCGGCATGCGTGCACAGACCGCCACCGTGAATTCCTTGCACGCCGATGCGCTGCAGGCGCAGCCGTGCGAGCGCGTACAGATCGGCGTGCCAGCGATCGCCGCGCCCGACGCGAAACGCCATCCCGGCCTGCGGCTGCGCGCGCACGAATGCGTCGCGCACTTCCGGGCCGACTTCGAAATGCGCCGGGCCGATCGCCGCGCCAAACCACGCGAGCAGCCGTTGCGGCGGCACGCCGGCGCGCGCGACGAGCGCTTCGAGCACGCCGTCGCACAGCCCGCGCCAGCCGGCATGCGCGGCACCGATCCAGCCGCCGTCGTCGGCGCACAGCAGCACCGGCAGGCAATCGGCGGTCAGCACCGCGCAGACCACGCCGGCAGCCGTCGTCTGGCTCGCGTCCGCCGCCGGCGGTTCGGCGCCGACCGCCGCCGCATCGACGACCGTCGTGCCGTGCACCTGTTTCAGCCAGGCCGGCTCGCGCGGCAGCGCCAGCGCCGCACGCAGGCGCGCGCGATTCGCGGTCACCCGTGCCGGATCGTCGTCGGTGTTGCTGCCAAGGTTCAGCGACGCATACGCCGCTTCGGACACGCCGCCATGACGCGTCGTCTGCACGGCATGCACGCCCGCCGGCGCCGGCCAGTCCGCGTGCACGAACGCCTCACGCCTCACCCCTGGCGCCTCACGCCTTCAGCTCGCCGCGCGCATGTGCGCGCAACAGCGCCAGCAGTTCCTGGATGTCGGCCGGCGGCTCGGCGACGACGCCGACGCGCTTGCCGCTCGTCGGATGCGTGACCTCGAGCTCGCGCGCATGCAGCGCCTGGCGCGGAAACGCTTTCAGCGCGTCGCGCAACGTGGCCGGCAGTCCGGCGCCGCGCATCGGCCCGCCGTAGAGGAAATCGCCGACGATCGGCTTGCGGATATGCGCCATGTGCACGCGGATCTGATGCGTGCGGCCGGTCTCGAGCCGCACGCGCACATGCGTGTGCTGCGCGAAACGTTCCTGCACGCGGTAATGCGTGAGCGCCGGCCGGCCGTTGTCGACGACCGCCATCTTCAGGCGCTCGCGCGGATGGCGGCCGATCGGCTCATCGACACTGCCGCCGGCAATCATCTCGCCCTGGATGATCGCGTCGTATTCGCGCGTGAACTCGCGGCGCGACAGTTCGGCGACCAGCCGCGCGTGCGCGGTCAGCGTCAAGGCGATCACCAGCAGTCCCGAAGTGTCCTTGTCGAGGCGGTGGACGATGCCGGCACGCGGCACCGCCGCGGTCTGCGGAAAATGGTGCAGCAGCGCGTTCTGCAAGGTGCTGGCGCGCTGGCCGGCGCCGGGATGCACGGTCAGGCCCGGCGGCTTGTTGACGATCGCGATCGCCTTGTCGAGATGGACGATCTCCAGCGGGATGTCCTGCGGCTCGACCGCGTCGCTCGCTTCGGGCTCGGCGTCGAGATCGATGCGGTCGCCGGCCGCGACCGGATGCCGTGTGCGCGTCTGCGGCTGGCCGTTGAGCAGCAGCCGCCCGGCCTCGATCCAGCCCTGCAACCGGCCGCGCGAGTACTGGTCGAACAGCTTCGCGCAGGCGACGTCGAGACGCGCGCCGTTCAGCGCCTCCGGAACCTCGGCCTGCAAGCTGATGTCTTCTTCGTCCGAACTGGCAGTGCTCAAGTTATACTCGGCCCACAGCGCTCAAGATGTTGCAATCAATGAAACTCAGAATTCTCGCCGCGACGCTCGTCGTCGCCGGTCTGGCAGCCTGCAGTTCCAATCCGGACAAGGCGCCGCCGCGCAATCCGCTGCACCCGGAGGAAGTCTCGCAGCGCGAACAGCGCCTGCAGGCGGCGGCATTGTACGCCGCGGCCCGCGACTCGCTCGACTCCGCCGACTACGACACCGCGATCCAGCGCTACACGACGCTGGCGACGCGCTTCCCGTTCACCGACTACGCGATCCAGGGCGAGCTGGAAAAGGTCTACGCCGAATACCGCGCATACAAGTCGGACGAGGCGCTCACCGACGCCGATCATTTCCTGCGCGATTATCCGCGGCACGCCGACGCCGACTACGTGCAATACCTCAAGGGCCTGGTCAATTTCGATCGCGACCGCGGCCTCGAAGCGATGCTCGGCTTCGACGTGTCGAAACGCGACATCACCAACCTGCGCCGCTCGTTCGACGACTTCCAGCTGCTGATCCAGAAATATCCGAGCAGCCGCTACGTCGGCGACGCACGGCTGCGGATGATCGATCTGCGCAACCGCATGGCCGACCACGAGATGACCGTCGTGCGCTATTACATGCGGCGCGGCGCGTACATCGCCGCCGCCAAGCGCGCCGAACAGATCGTCGCCCAGTATCCGGGCTCGCCGATCACCGTCGAAGCGCTGGCGTCGCTCGAAAAGGCCTATGACGGCATCGGCCTGAAGGATCAGGCCGCCGATGCGCACAAGCTGCGCCAGGCCTACGTCGAGCCGTCGTCGGTACCGGCCGCGGCCGCCGCCAGGCCGGCCCCGGTCGCGCCACCGCCGCCGAGCCTGCCGCCGTCGACGCCGCTGCCCGAGCCGGCGCCGGACGCGCCGCAGGCACCGACCTCGCAGACGCTGCCGGATACGCCGCCGCCGGCGAAGTAGCACAAACTCTGGCGTCTGGCCTACATGAAATGCCCGCGTGACGCGGGCATTTTCTTGTCCGCCGCGGCGGTCGGGTTCAGATATCGCCGTAGACGGCCGTCAACGGATAGCGTCGCTCGCGGCCGAACGCGCGGCCTGTCACCTTCGGCCCCGGCGGCGCCTGCCGGCGCTTGTATTCCGAACGCCGGACCAGCATCGCGACGCGCTTGACGGTCGCCTCGTCGAAACCACGCGCGACGATCTCCGGAATCGACAGTTGCTGCTCGACGTACAGTTCGAGGATCGGATCGAGCACTTCGTACGGCGGCAGCGAATCGGAATCCTTCTGCTCGTGCCGCAGCTCGGCGCTCGGCGCGCGCGTGATGACGCGCTCCGGGATCACCGGCGAAACCGTGTTGCGCCAGACCGCGAGCCGGTAGACCAGCGTCTTGTAGACATCCTTGATCGGCGCGAAGCCGCCGCACATGTCGCCGTACAGCGTCGAATAGCCGACCGCCATCTCGCTCTTGTTGCCGGTCGTCAGCACGACATGGCCGAACTTGTTCGACAGCGCCATCAGCAGCACGCCGCGCGAACGCGACTGGATGTTCTCCTCGGTCAGGTCCGGCGCCCTGCCTTCGAACAGCGGCGCCAGTGTGTCGCTGAACGTCTCGAACGCCGGCTCGATCGGCAGCACCGAATAGCGGATGCCGAGCGCTTCGGCTTCGATCCGCGCGTCGTCGTTCGACATGCCGGCGGTATAGCGCGACGGCAGCGACACGCCCCAGACGCGTCCGGCGCCGAGCGCGTCGGCGGCGATCGCCGCGACCAGCGCCGAATCGATGCCACCCGACAGGCCGAGCACCGCGCCGGGAAAACCGTTGCGATCGACGTAATCGCGCACCGATTGCACGAGCCCGCGGTACACGGCCGCTTCGGTCGACAGCGCCACGCGCACGGTGCCGCCGGCGAAGCGGCCGTCGGCGAACGTCAGCGCGAACACGCCTTCCTCGAACAGCGGCGCCGCGAACGCGACGCGGCCGTCATGATCGACCGCGGTCGAATCGCCGTCGAACAGCACGTCGTCCTGGCCGCCGACACAATTGACGTAGGCGATCGGCAGACCGGTCTCGGCGACGCGCGTATCGAACACGCGACGGCGGTCGACGGTCTTGCCGGTGTCGAACGGCGACGCGTTGATGTTGACGAGCAGTTCGGCACCGGCCGCCTTCGCGCTCGCCGCCGGATCGGCGCCCCAGATGTCCTCGCAGATGCACAGGCCGACGTGCACGCCGTTCTGCTCGAACACCAGCGTCGGTTGCTGGCCGGCGCGAAAATGGCGGCGTTCGTCGAACACGCCGTAATTCGGCAACAGCTGTTTGCGCGTGCGCGCGATCACGCGGCCGTCGCGGATCACGTACGCGGCGTTGTAGATCGCGCGCTCGTCGCCCGCGCCGACGTACTCGGGCAGGCCGACGATCAGCGTGATGCCGCGCACGTCGGCGAGCAGCCGCTGCACGCCGTCCTCGATCACGCGCGGCATCGCCGAACGCAGCAGCAGATCGTCCGGCGGATAACCGATCAGCGACAGCTCCGGCGTCGCGACCAGATCGGCCTTCAGCACATCGCGCGCATGCGTCGCCGCGTCGATGATCTTCTGCACATTGCCTTCGACGTCGCCGACCCAGAGATTGAGCTGCGCGAGCGCGAGTTTCAGTTGTCTGCGGGTTTGATCCATGTCGGTGGAGCGTAGCGCGAATCCGGAGAGACCGAGCTTAACGGTGGGCATACAAACGAAACGGCGGCCTTGCGGCCGCCGTTGTCAGTCGTCATTCCCGCGCAAGCGGGAATCCAGAGCGTTATTAAATGAAACCCTGGATCCCCGCTTTCGCGGGGATGACATGCCGCGCTTACACGCGGCGCCTCACTTCTTCAGCAGCGACAGCATCGCCGCGCCGAGATCGGCCGGCGAGCGGACCGTCTTGACCCCGGCCGCTTCAAGCGCCGCGAACTTCTCGTCGGCCGTGCCCTTGCCACCGGCGATGATCGCGCCGGCGTGACCCATGCGCTTGCCGGCCGGCGCGGTGACGCCGGCGATGTAGGCGACCACCGGCTTTTTGACGTTGCTCTTGATGTACGCCGCCGCTTCTTCTTCCGACGAACCGCCGATCTCGCCGACCATGATGATGCCTTCGGTCGCCGGATCCTTTTCGAACAGCGAGATCACGTCGATGAAGCCCATG
>DASSVA010000240.1:0-14347 GCA_035706385.1 Solimonas sp.
GCGGCGATCATCAAGCTCGCGACCAGCGAGATGGAAGGCCGCGTCGTCGACGCCTGCCTGCAGCTGTTCGGCGGCTACGGCTACATGAGCGAATACCCGATCTCGCGCTACTTCACCGACGCGCGCATCCAGCGCATCTACGGCGGCACCAACGAGATCATGAAGGAAGTGATCGCACGCTCGCTCGTCGGCCGCTGACAGCGCGGCCGGCTGGCCAGCCCGGCAACGAGCGGCCATTCTTCCCCTCCGCCCGGACTGTTCCGATTTCGGCACACTTGCCGAATATTGGCCGTTCGCGTTTAATCCTTCCCGCAAATAGACAGCAATGACGATCAGCAAAGGCCGGCGTTTCGCCAGGCCCTGCCGCATCGGAATCCGGCGCGCCTGGCGGCGTCGGCGCCATCGTCGAGGAGGAGAACATGAAGTCGAATCGGATCGTATGTCTCGCGACCACGGGTTTTGCCGTGCTGGGCGCCGCCCTGCTGCCGGCGACGGCCGCCACAGCTCAGGATGCCGCCGCCGAGGTTCCGGCACCGGCGTCGGAACCGGCCCCGGCAGCAGCGCCGGCAGCGGCTGACGACAGCGAAATGGCGGAGGTGGTGGTCACCGCACAGCGCCGCGAGGAAAAGTCGCGCGACGTGCCGATCTCGATCACCTCGCTGAACGCCGACCAGCTCGCGACCGCCAACGTCAACCAGCTTGCCGACACCGCCAAGCTGACGCCGGGCCTGCGCTTCGATGCCGCCGGCCCGGCGATGCAGCCCAGCATTCGCGGCGTCGGCACGGCGATCACCACGTCCGGCGGCGGCCCGAACGTCGGCATCTACGTCGACGGCTTCTTTCGCGCGAACACTTACGCGTACGACTTCCAGTTGCTGAACGTCGACAGCATCCAGGTGCTGAAAGGTCCGCAAGGCACCCTGTTCGGCCGCAACACGACGGGCGGCGCGATTCTCGTCACCACGGCCGATCCGAGCGTCGACACCTCGGCGCAGATCGAGGCAGGCTACAGCCGCTTCGACGCGCCGACCGTGCAGGCCTATGCGACGACCGGCGTCGGCGACCATCTCGCGTTCGACATCGAAGGTCTTTATCGACGCGGTGACGGCTATTTCACCGATGTCACGAACGGCGACGACGACGTCGGCAAATACGAAGACTGGTCGGTCCGCACCGGCCTGAAGGCGGACTTCGGCGACGCCGGTTCGCTGCTGCTGCGCTACGAGCACAGCTCGATGAACGATCCGTCGACGCTGATGTACAACGCTTTCGTCGACGACGGCGACGCGCATTTCTTCTCGACGGTGTCGGACCCGCAGGCGAGTTACGGACGCACGAGCAGCAAGGGCCTGCCGCTGATCTATTTCGACACGCCGGCCAGCCTGTACGCGACCAGGTCCGGCGACGTCGCCATGAACGATCCGGTCAGTTTCCGCCTGCGCACCGATGCGGTCGAAGCGACCTACAAGGCCGATCTCGATTTCGCCGACCTCACGTCGTACACGCAGTATCGCTACGACCACACGCCGTACAACGACGATCTCGACGCCTCGGCGATGCCGTGGCTGAGCCTTTACATCGACGTCAAGGACACGACGGTCTCGCAGGAATTCCTGCTCAATTCCAAGCCGGGCTCACGCCTGCAGTGGACCGCCGGCGCCAATTACTTCTACTACAAGGACGACTGGTCGAACCTCAAGGCGTCGGGCCTGACGCCGACGTTCGGCGCCGATGCCGACACGACGCACATGCTGCCGTTCGGCGGTTCGAGCACGACGACCAGTTCGATCGCCGCGTTCGCCGATGCGACCTACGCGCTGATCGAGGAAAAACTGTTCCTGACGCTCGGCGGCCGCTTCAGCCACGACGAGGTGACGGACGCGTTCTTCAATACCACGCAGTTCACGCCGTTCACCGGCTATACCGGCCGGCACGGCGAGAACGTGCCGTTCTCCGGCGCGGCGCAGACGCGCATCGACGTCCCCGATCTGTCCGACAACAGCTTCACGCCGCGCGTCGTGCTGCGCTACAAGCCGGACGCGCATTCGAGCATCTACGCCTCGTACGCGCAGGGCTACAAGGCCGGCATTCTCAACGTCGGCGGCAGCTCGCTGCAGCCGGTCAAGCCGGAAAAGAACAACGCCTACGAGATCGGCTACAAGTACGAGGAGCGCAAGTGGGCGCTCGACCTCGCGAGCTTTTTGTACGACTACAAGGATCTGCAGGTTTCGAGCTTCCAGGGCGCGCAGGCGCAAATCACCAACGCGGCCACTGCGCGCGTCTACGGCGTCGAAGGCCAAGTCCGCTACAGCGTCATGCGCAACTTCGACGTCAATCTCGGCGCGACCTGGACGCATGCGACCTACCGCTCGTTCGACGGCGCGCCGTACTACGGTTATTGCGATCCGGGCGTCAGCTGCCAGGTCGATCCGGTCAGCGGCGATCCGGTCCGCGGCTCGATCATCCAGGTCCGGCGCGATGCCGGCGGCAACCGGCTGCAGCGTTCACCGGAATTCACCGCCAATCTCGGCGCGAGCTATCTGATTCCGACCGCAGCGACCGGCACGTTCACGGTCTCCGGCAATCTGTACTACAGCTCGGACTTCTACTTCGATCCGGGCGAGCAGTTCCACCAGGGCGCGTACTCGGTGCTGTCGCTGCGCACGCAGTGGACCGATCCGAGCGGCCGCTACAGTGTCGCGCTGTTCGGCGACAACCTCGGCGACAAGCACTACCTGACCTACATCAACGCCAACACCTCGGGCATCGAGGCGATCTGGGCCTCGCCGATCACCTACGGCGTCACCGTCGGCGCGAAGTTCTGAGCCTCGGCGACTGCGGCGTCCGCCCGAATCGGACGGGACGCCGCAGTTTCGCTTTACGATGCCGCCTGCCGCGCCTGCGCCTCGCGCGTGCCGAAACGCACGTACATCACCAGGCCGGTGAAATCGATCGCCGCCAGACCGGCGAGCAGAAACATCCAGGCGCGCATCTGCGGCTGCGCATAACCGTTGGCGAGCAGCAGCGCGCAATAGACGGTCAGCAGCATGCTCGCCCAGGCATGCACGTAGCGGCTGCCGCGCAACATGCCGGGCAGCGGCGCGAACAGCAGCAGACCGGCGAACAGGCCGAGTTTCGACGCCGACGTGACGATCAGCAGCACGATCAGCGCGAGGTGCGCGACCAGCGCCATCACGCGCATGTAAACGCTCAGCTCGCGTGGCGGCGTCATGCGAGCTTCACCGCGATCCCGGCGACGCGCCGGCCGAGCGCGAGACACAAGGCTTCCTCGTCCTTGCTCAGCGCGCGCGGCTCGCCGCCGCTGCCGGCGTGGTGGCTCGCGCCATACGGCGTGCCGCCGGATTGCGTCGTCGCCAGCTGCGGCTCGCTGTACGGCAGACCGACGATCAGCATGCCGTGGTGCAGCAGCGGCAGCATCATCGACAGCAGCGTCGTCTCCTGCCCGCCGTGCAGCGAACTGGTCGACGTGAAGACCGCCGCCGGCTTGCCGACCAGCGCGCCGGACAGCCATTGCGCGGACGTGCCGTCGAGAAAATATTTGAGCGGCGCCGCCATGTTGCCGAAGCGCGTCGGACTGCCGAGCACCAGGCCCGCGCATTCGGCGAGATCGCGTGGCTGCACGTACGGCGCACCGGCGTCCGGCACGTCCGGGCCGCGCACCGCGTGATCGGTCGTCACCGGCGGCACCGTGCGCAAGCGCGCACCGGCGCCGTCGACGCTCTCGATGCCGCGCGCGATCAGGCGCGCCATCTTCGCCACCGAGCCGTGGCGCGAGTAATACAGCACGAGAACTTCGAGCATGACGCAGTCCGTCGAACGAGGCGCGCTATTCTAGCGACACATCCGGCGACACGATCCGCGGGGGGACGCCATGCATCCGAATGCCGAGCTGCTCGAACGCTTCTACCGCGCTTTCGCGCGTCGCGACGCGGCGACGATGGCCGACTGCTATCACGTCGATGCGCGCTTTGCCGACCCGGTGTTCCCGGCGCTCGACCGTGCCGGCGTGCGCGCGATGTGGGCGATGCTGTGCGCGAACGGCAAGGACCTGCGCATCGAGACCAGCGGCATCGATGCCGACGATGCGCACGGCCGCGCGCACTGGGACGCGCATTACACGTTCTCCGGCACCGGCCGGCCGGTCGTCAACCGCATCGACGCCAGCTTCGTGTTCCGCGACGGACTGATCGTCGAACACCGCGACGTTTTCGATTTCCATCGCTGGGCGGCGCAGGCGCTCGGCCTGCCCGGCCGCCTGTTCGGCGGTACCGGCTGGCTGCAACGCAAGGTGCAGAAGCAGGCCGCCGCCCGGCTCGCCGACTGGCAGCACCGCCATTCGTGAGCGCCGGTTCTTGACGATGCGTTGACATGGTCTGCGCTGCAATGGCGGCGTCCGCCTTCGAGTACCCGCCATGTCGACCGTCGCCACCGCATCCCGCCTGCGGATTCCGTTGTCCCGCGCATTCGTCGCCCTGCTCGGCATCGCAATCCTGTTCAACGGCAGTTACTGGGCGCGCGCCGGCCTGATGTTCGGCGATCTGCTGACCAGCGCCGGCCTCGTGCTGATCGGCATCGCCACGGTCGGACGGCTGTGGTGCAATCTCTACATCGTCGGATACAAGAACCGCGAACTGCTGACGACCGGCCCGTATTCGATCTCGCGCAATCCGCTGTACCTGTTCAGCAGCATCGGCGCGGTCGGCGTCGGCTGCATGAGCGAGAGCGTCGTCATCACCGCGACCGTCGCGCTGCTGTTCGCGGCGACCTACCCGAGCGTGATCCGCGCCGAGGAGCAACGCCTGGCCGGTCTGCACGGCGACGCCTGGACGCGGTATGCCGCCACGGTGCCGCGCTTCTGGCCGAACATCGCGCGGCTCAGCGAGCCGGAGCAGTACACGATGTACCCGCGCCAGTTCCGCCGCCATCTGTTCGACGCGCTGTGGTTCGGCTGGGCGGCGGCGATCCTGCTGTTGATCGAAACGCTGCACGACAGCGGCTGGCTGCCGATCTGGTGGCACGCGTTCTAGCGCCGCAGCGCGGCCGTCAGCTGCGATACCAGTGCCGGTTCAGCGCGTTGACGACCAGCATCGGATAGTCCGGCTTGCCGTAGCTGCCGTTGTAGCGGCCGAGTGCGTTGATCAGGTTGCCGTGTTCCTTGTCGAGGTAGAACTTCAGGATCGTGCAACCCATGCGCAGATTGGTCTGCGTGTGGAACAGGTTGTCGTCGGGCTTGCCGATTTCCTTGAGCCAGAACGGCATGATCTGCATCAGGCCCTGCGCGCCCGAGCGCGACACGGCGTAGCGGTCGAAACGGCTTTCGACTTCGATCACCGACAGCACCAGCTCCGGCGCGAGCTTGGCGCGGCGCGCTTCGCTGTGCACGAGCCGCAGCAGTTGCAGACGCTGCGCATCGTTCTTCATGAACGGCTGCAGGCGGCCCGACATGTCGACCAGCCAGACCTCGGCGTCGAAGCGATGTTCGAAGCTGTCGGCGGCGTTGATGGTCTTCGCGAGCAGCGCGCGCAGCTCCGGCTCCGGCTCGCCGGTCGGACCGGCGAACGCCGGTGCGGCCAGCAAGCAGCATCCCAGAAACAGCGCGCGCCGCATCGGACTTATGCCGACAGGCGTTCGAGCACCGCAGCCGTGTTCGCCGCGATCATCTCGGCCTTCCCGGCGCGACGGTGCTTGTACTCGAACTGCGCGTTGGCGAGACCCTTGTCGCCGATGACGATGCGATGCGGAATGCCGATCAGCTCGGCGTCGGCGAACATCGGGCCCGGACGGTTGCCGCGATCGTCGAGCGCGACGTCGACGCCGGCCGCCAGCAGATCCCGGTAGAGATTCTCCGCGGCGTCCTTCACCGCCGCCGACTTGTCGCTGCCGATCGGGCAGATGATGACGCGAAACGGCGCGATCGCGTCCGGCCAGATGATGCCGCTCGCATCGTGGTTCTGTTCGATCACCGCCGCGACCAGGCGCGACACGCCGATGCCGTAGCAGCCCATCTCCGGCGTCACCGCCTTGCCTTCGGCGTCGAGCACGGAAACGTTCATCGCCTTCGTGTACTTGGTGCCGAGCTGGAAGATGTGGCCGCCTTCGATGCCGCGATAGAACTTGATCGTGCCGACGCCGTCCGGGCTGGCGTCGCCCTCGGCGATCATGCGCAGGTCGGCGGTGTCCGGCTCGGCGCAGTCGCGGCCCCAGTTCACGCCGCGCAAGTGATGATCGTTGTCGTTGGCGCCGCAGACGAAGTCGGCAATTTCCGCCGCCGCGAAATCGGCGATCACCGGAATCGGACAATTCACCGGACCGAGATAGCCGACTTCGCAGCCGAACACCTTCAGCACCTCGGCCGGATCGGCCATCGTCAGCGGGCTCGCGACCTTCGGATGCTTCGCCGCCTTGATCTCGTTGAGCTGATGGTCGCCGCGCAGCGCGATGCCGACGAGACCGCCGTCGGCCGCCTTGACGACCAGCAGCTTGACCTTGCCGGTCAGCGGCACGTTCATGAACGTGCTGACCTGCTCGCAGGTCTTCTGGCCCGGCGTCGAGACTTTCTCGACGTTCTGCGTCGCCGCCGCGCGCGGCGTGCCGCCCGGTTTGGTTTCCGCCGCTTCGACGTTCGCCGCGTAAGTGCCGCCTTCGGCGACCGCGAGCAGGTCTTCGCCGGATTGCGCGAGGATGTGGAATTCTTCCGACAGTGCGCCGCCGATGTTGCCGGAATCCGCCTTCACCGCGCGGAACTCGGCGCCGAGCCGCGTGAAGATGCGCACGTAGGCGTCGCGCATGTTGAGATATTCGCGATGCAGGCCGTCGGCGTCCATGTGGAACGAGTACGCGTCCTTCATCAGGAATTCGCGCGCGCGCATCACGCCGAAGCGCGGCCGTCGCTCGTCGCGGAACTTGGTCTGGATCTGATAGAAGTTGACCGGCAGCTGGCGGTAGCTGCGGAAGTCCTGGCGGAAGTGATGGCAGACGACTTCCTCGTGCGTCGGCCCGAGGCAGAAATCGTTCTGATGGCGATCCTTGAAGCGCAGCATTTCGGCGCCCATCCGATCCCAGCGCCCGGACTCCTGCCACAGCTCGGCCGGCTGCACCGACGGCATCAGCATTTCCAGCGCGCCGGCGCGGTTCATTTCCTCGCGCACGATCGCGGCGATCCTGGTCAGCGTGCGCAAACCGATCGGCAGCCAGCTGTACAAACCGCTGCCGAGCTGGCGGATGTAGCCGGCGCGCAGCATCAGCTGATGGCTGACGACCTGCGCATCGGCAGGCGTCTCCCGGGTCGTCGACAGTGGAAATTTCGAAAGGCGCATGGCGGCGGAAAGCGATCGTGAACGTGAAGGCGCGAATTGTAGCGGCGCGCGCGGATCGCGGTCGGCCGTTCATGTCGCGCAAGCGTTTCGCGAGGCTTTGCGCGGTTCCCGGCAATCGGCTAGCTTTCGTCCACTGCACGCGCGCGCACTCGCAAGCCGTGCACGGGTTCGCCGGTCCCGGATGAACTCAACGTTTCTTTCAGGGAGTGACGAAGATGGCAGGAAAAGTGAAAGGGCCGAAGCCGGCCAAGGCGGTCAAGAAGAAACCGGCGAAGAAAGCCGTGAAGAAGGCGCCGGCGAAGAAGGCCGCCAAGAAAGCGGCGAAGAAAGCCCCGGCCAAGAAGGTCGCGAAGAAAGCGGCAAAGAAGGCGCCGGCCAGGAAAGGCGTCGTCAAGAGCGTCGTCGCCAAGGTGAAGAAGCTGGTCGCCAAGAAGTAAGCCGGTCGCATCATCAAGACGGCGAGTCCACGGACTCGCCGTTTTTATTTGCGCGGCGCCGCGCCGCAGGCCGCGGCATCGATCGCGCGCGGCACCAGCTTGCCGCCGTCGATGCGCCACGGCGCGCGGCATTCGAGGATCGCGGCGATCGCGTCCGCGCTGCGCGTTTCGTCCGGCACCGGCCACAGGCGCGCGCGACCGTCGCTGCCGGTGCTGATGATCTCGCGACCGTCGGGACTGAAACGGGCGTGATCGCGTTCGATCGCGCCATCGTGCGCGGCGAACGAATCGAGCAGATCACCGTTACCGGCATCCCAGATCTTGATCACGCCGTCCTCGCCGGCGGTCAGCACCAGCGCGCCGTCGCCGCTGAACGACGCGGTGCGCACCGGCGCGGTGTGGCCGGACAAGGTCAGCACGCGATCGTCGGCAAGCCGCCACAGCAACGCGCATTTGGCCCAGTCGCCGATCACGATCCGCGTGCCGTCGGCACTGAACGCCGCGATATCGAACAGCGCCGACGACGGCACGTGGATCTGCTGCAGGATGCGCCCGGTGCCGGCATCGAGCAGATATGCGTATTCACGCTGTGCGGTCGCCAGCACGCGACGGCCGTCCGGGCTGAACGCGACGGCGCCGACGTGGCCGATCGCGCGTGCCGGCAGCGGCGTGTGCCAGCGCCAGCGTCGCTGCCGCAGATCCCACAGACGCACTTCGCCATGCGCGCCGATCGCGAGCTGTGCGCGATGCGGCGCGAATGCGTAGGCGCGCGGATGATCGCGCTCGAAGCGCGTCGGCGGCGTGCCGCCGCGCAGATCGCGCAAGTCGACGCGACCGTCGACCGACGACAGCGCGAGCCAGCGGCCACTCGCGTCGAACGACAACATCCGCACGCGTGCCGTGCCCGGCGCGAGCGCGCGCGTAGCGCCGTCCGGATTCGCATCGCTGAGATCGATCGCGCCATCGGCGGCGGCGGTCGCGAGCCAGCGGCCGTCGCTGCTGAACGCGACCGCATCGAGCGCACCGCGTGCGGCGAGCAGCGTGCGCTCGCGACGCAACGCCGGCAGCGTCCACAGGCTGCCGCCGCCGCCACGTTCACCGACGAACAGCCGTTTGCCGTCCGCACTGAACGCGAACGGTGCGCCCGTCGCATTCGGCACCGAGCCGGCAATCTCGGCGCGCTCGAGCGGCGGCAGCTGCCACAGCAGCAGTTCGCCATCGCCGCCGGCGCTGAGCAGATGCGTGTTCGAGCGGTCGAACGCGAACGCGGTCGGCGCGCCGGTGTGACCGTCGAGCGAATACAGATCGAGTCCCGACAGTGGATCGAGGATAGCCAGCCGGCCGTCGACCAGCCGCGCGAGCTGACGGCCGTCCGGACGCAGCATCGCCAGATTGGCGAACGGATCGAGGAAGCGGCTCGCGTAGATCAGCCCGCCGCTGCGGCCGTTCCAGATGCCGACCGCGCTGCGCGTCAGGCTCATCAGGCGGGTGCCGTCGTCGTTCAGCCGCAGGTCGATGATCGGCCGCGTGTGGCCACCGCTCATCAGCACCGCGCCGCTCGCCGCGTCCCAGACGCGCACGGCGCCGCCGATCGTGCCGGCCGCGATCAGCCGGCAGCCGGCGCTCGATGCCAGCATCGTCGGTGCGTCGTGCAAGCCTTCGTAACGTGCGCGCAAGACGCCGCTGGCGGCGTCGCGCCGTTCGACGACACCGTCGCGGCGACCGGCGAGCAGCGCATCGTCGCCGCGGCAGAACCCCGCGGCGCTGTACGGCCCGGGAAGATGGCGGACGCGGCCGTCGAGCGACGCGAGCGTGATCGAACGATCCGGCGCGACGAACGCGACGCGCCGGCCACGATCGTCGACCGGCGGCATCGCGACGCCCGAATCGCTGCTGCCGACCACGTACTGCGCGCGCAACGCACCGCTGCCGGCATCGAACAGGCGCAGGCGCCGGTGCGGCGCCTCGACGTGATCGCTGTCGACCCAGATCAGCGAACCGTCCGGACTGTACGCGGCCCAGTACGCGTCCATCTCGCCGAGCGCCACGGAAAAATGCAGCGCGCCGTCGGCGAGATCGTATTCGCGCAATCGATGCGCATCGTCGACGGCGAGCGCGTGGCGGCCGTCACCGCTCAGGTCGGCGACCGCGACCGGCGCCGGCGTCGCGATCCGCGTCCGCTGCGCGTCGACGATGCGCATCGCGCGACCGAGCAGGTAATGCAGCGCCGGCGTGTCGACGCCGAGCCGGTAGGCTTCGTCGAGCAGCACGGCGGCGCGCGTTTCGTTGTGCGCGAGCAGCTCGTTGCGGCCGCTGTCGTAGAGCTGGCGCACGCGCGCCTGCAGTGCTTGCGCGGCGAGCGCCGCATGCTTCTCGGCCTGCTGCCAGCGCCAGCCGGCGATCGCGATCGCCAGCAGCGCGACGAACGCCGTCGCCGCGAGCAGCTGCTGGACGATGCGACGGCGGCGCTCGCGGCGATGCAGTTCGTCGTAGCCGACGCCGATCATGCCGGCGATCAGCTTCAGCGCGGCGCCGCTGCGCCCGTCGGCGTGTTCGCCGGCATCGGCGGCGAGCGGTTCGGTCGCGCGGCCGCTCGGCACGCCGTCGTCGCCGTAATGCCGCAGCAGCGCCGGCGCGAAGCAGCCGCCATCGGCGGCCTCGTCGACCTTGATGCACAGCACGCGCGACTCGCGGCCCAGCCGCTTGAAGGTCTCGACTTCCTCGTTGACCCAGCGCGACGCCGCCGCGTGGCGCGAGCAGATCACGATCAGATAGCGCGACTCGCGCAGCGCGGCGGCGACGACACCGCCGAGATCGGCCGAACTCGGCAGCTCGTCGCGGTCGCGGAAGATCGGATGCAGGCGGCGCGGCACGGCGCCCGTCGCCGACGACGCGCCGACCAGACGCCGCGGCACGCGATACGCCTCCAGCCGGCGGTGCAGCCAGCGCGCCCAGTGCCGGTCATGGTGGCTGTAGCTGATGAACGCCCAGTATCGATACGACTCGCGCACGCGCCCCGCCCCTGCGATCCCCGCCCGAATCATAATGTCTGCGGGAGACGATCATCGGATCATGGGGAAACGCGAACACTTGTCGACGGCCGGCGCGACGACGCTGGCGTTGCGCGACTGGCTGGCATTGCACCGTCGTGCCGACGCCGGCGCGCGGCGCCTGCGCATCGGCGCCTGCGGCCATCTGCTGCTGTCGCGCAGCGAAACGCATCGTGTACGGCGCGAGTTGATCGAGCGCGTGCTGCCGGCGCTGGTCGCCGACGGCGCGACGCGCCTGTCGCTGTTCGTCGGCATGGCGCCCGGTGCCGACATGCTGTTCCTCGAAACGGCGGCCGGCTGGCTGCGCGAACGCGGCCTGCCGTTCGAGATGACCGCGCTGCTGCCGGTGCCGGTCGACCGCCTGATCAACGACTGGCTGCTGCGCGCGCAGGACGAGCAGCGCCGGATCGTCCGCCGCACGCGCGCCGCGCTGATCGCCGACGCCGAAGCGCTGCTGCAGCGCTGCACGACGATCGTGCCGCTGTATCCGGACGACATCGATGCCGGCAGCCTGAGCTCGCGCGCGTTCCGCCAGCATCAGTACCGGCGGCTGGCGGCGATCGTCGCGCAGCACGCCGACGACGTCGTCGCGATCCTGCGACCGCTGGCCTCGCCCGAGCCCGGCGGCACCGCCGAGATCGTCGCCTGGCGCCGCGATCCGGCGAGCATTCCCGCGCAGCTGCGGCTGCACGCGACGCACTGCGCCGGCGAGCGGCCCATTCACATCGTCGATCCGTCGCCGTCCGCCGCGGCACGCGCGGCGTCCGCCGGGCCGGTCGGAGACGACGAACTGAGCCGCGTGCTGCGCAGCGCCGAACTCGCGCGCCGCGCCGGCAACGAGCTGGCGTGCAACGACATCGTCCATCGCGCGCTGAACGGCGGCCTGCGCTCGCGCCGCCTCGAATACCTGCACATCCAGGCGCTCGCCAACACCGGCAACGTGCGGATGGCGCTCGACCGCTATCTGGGCCTCGATCTCGACGACGACGAGCGCGACGAGGACTGGCTCGCACTGCGCGGCCGTCTCGAAAAGGATCTCGCGCTCGCCGGCGGCAGCGGCAAGGCGCCGTTCGCACGCGCCGCGAGCGCGTACCGCGAAGCCTATCGCCGCCACGGCGGCTCCTACAGCGCGATCAACGCCGCGTCGATGCTGATGCTCGCCGGCCGCCGCGCCGACGCACGGCGGTTCGCGCGAAGCGCGTTGCGACAGATGCGCACGCCGCGCGACGAGATCGAACGTTTCTACGCGTTCGCCACCGAGAGCGAGGCCGCGCTGCTGCTCGGCGATCTGCGCGGCTGTCGCCGCAAGCTCGCGGCGGCCAACCGCCTGCTGCGCGACGATGTCGCGCGCCGCAACCGCACGCGCCAGCAGTTGCGCATGCTGTGCGTGCGGCTCGGCCACGATCCGGCGCTGATCGACGCGCTGCAGCTGCCGCCGCTGGTGCTGCTGCAACCCGGCAAGGATGCCGCGACGCGCGATGCGATCATCCTGCCGCCGCTGCTGCGACGAATGGTCCGCGACCGCGCGCTGCTGCATCTGGCGCTGTGCACGCCGTTCGAACTGCGGCTCTGCGAGCAGCTCGTCGCGCACGGCGCGCGTCTGTATCTGACGCTGCCGACCGCGGCCGGCGAACTCGCACGGCAGTGGCGCGGCCGTGCGGCCGGCGCGCCGCATCGCCTGCAACGCGTGCTCGATGCGGCTGAAGGCGTCGCGACGCTGCGCGGTTTTCTCGCCGGCGAGACGGCGTGGGCCGCCGCCGAAGCGACGCGCACCAATCGCGGCCTCGCGCAGCTCAGCGCCGAGCGGCTCGATCTGCGCTTGCAATACATCGATTGCGCCGGCGGCGGCGCGCTGCGCTGCCGCCGCGTCGATGGCGCGGCAACGCGCGACGCGCCGGGTTCGACGCACGGCCAACGACGCCGCATGGTCGGCCTGATCTTCGCCGACTTCGCGAGTTTCCGGCGCCTGCGCGATCCGCTGTTCCCGCGCTATTACCGCGAGATCATGCGCACGCTCGCCACGCTGCTGGACCGCCATGCGCCGCACGTCCTCGTCCGCAAGACCTGGGGCGACGCGCTGCACGTCGTCACCGACGACGCGGCCAGCGCCGCGCACATCGTCGCCGACATCCAGCACGACATCGAGCGGCGCCGCCTGCGCGACGACGGCGTGCTCGGCGACCTGGAGCTGCGCATCGCCGCGCATTACGCGCCGGCGTATGCGGGTATCGATCCGGTCGAGAGAAAGCTCAGTTATTACGGCTCGCAATTATCGTTCGCGGCACGCATCGAGCCGGTCGTGCCGCCGAGCATGATCTACGTCACCGAAGCGTTCGCCGCACGCGTCACGCTCGAAGCGCCCGATGCATTCGCGCTCGCGTACGCCGGCGAAGTCGAACTGGCCAAGCAGTTCGGTACTTACCGGCTGTATTCGCTGCGGAAACGGATCAAGCGAGACGTGGTGTAAGGCTTTTGCGCCGGCTTGGGGATTTTTCAGTTGCTGACTTTTTGTTTCGCCCTGTGGGGCGACCTACTTCTCTTTGCTTGTGCAAAGAGAAGTAGGCAAGAGAAAGCACACCCCTGGCTCTGCGTCGCCGCTGCGCGGCGATACCCTGCGATGCTCGTCGGGAAGGGCGCGGCCGAAACTCGCGGCCACGCCGCTCAGACACTCGGCCGCTTCATCCCGCCTTGTCTGCGCTCCTCGGCGCAACGCAAAGGGGCCCAACATCAAAAGCAGCAGCAACAGCGCCCCTCACCCCGACCCTCTCCCCGCACGCGGGGAGAGGGAGTTACTTTCTTCTTGTCATTCCCGCGCAAGCGGGAATCCAGACGGCGCGCAGCGCCGTGCCGTGGCTTTTTCGCCTTTGGGCCCCTTGGGCCGCACCGAGCAGCGCAGCGCGCGCAGGGGAATGGCGGCCCAGGACGGGCCGCCAAGTCGCCGTCACGCCATGGATGGCGTGTCGGCGACGGTCCCGAGCACGTGAGCAGCGCAGGGAACTCCGCACAGCGGAGTGCGGCCCCAGGGGTGTGCTTTCTTTTGCTTACTTTTCTTTGCACAAGCAAAGAGCGGAAGCGACCTACGGGGGAGCTTTCGCAAGGCGCGCCGCAGCGCGAAACAAAAGGCCCGATCAATCATCTTCCCCTCGCGAAAACCGCAAACCCGCACTTCGCAATACTCGCCGCATGGGATAATGCCGCATGTATTCCCTGCCCCTGTTCGTCACCTGCTCACGCGGCATCGAGCCCCTGCTCGTCGCCGAACTGACCGCGCTCGGCGCCAGCGAGGCGAAGGAGGCACGCGGCGGCGTTGCGTGCAAGGCGACGCTGGAGACGGCGTATCGCGCCTGCCTGTGGTCGCGGCTCGCGAGCCGCGTGCTGCTGCCGCTGAAGACCTTCGAGCTTGGCGATGCGCAGGCGATCTACGACGCCGCGCAGACGATTGACTGGCCGGACGTATTCGCGCCGACCAGCAGCTTCGCGATCGAGGTCGCCGGCCGTACGCCGGGCATCGCCAATACGCATT
>DASSVA010000241.1:0-8323 GCA_035706385.1 Solimonas sp.
GAGCCAGGCTATCCACGCCTGCTTCAGCCATTCCGGACAATGCGAGGCCATGTGGTAAGCGACGCGCAGCGACGTGAGATCGAAACGCGTGCGCTCTGCTGCATCGAGTTTCCAGATTCGCGACATCATCGTCGGCACGAACAGCACCGAGTTGATGCGATGCCGCTCGATCAGTTCCAGCGTCTGCAACGGATCGAAGCGGCGCATGACGACGACGTGATTGCCGCGGAACAGCGCCTGCAGACAGGTCGTGAACGGCGCGTTGTGATACAGCGGACCGGGCACCAGCACCGCGCCTTCGCGCGGCAGCATCAGCGGCATCGTGTACGCCGGCGCGTGTTCGTCGACCATCGCCGCGCTGCCGGCGACGATCAGTTTCGGCCGGCCGGTGCTGCCGCCCGAGGTCGGCGCCTTCCAGTATTTCGCGACGCGGACCGGCAGCGGCGCGTCGGACAGTTCGGCCGGCGGCTCGAAATCGGCATCGATCACCGCGCGCGGCGGAAATCCGGCCGGCCCGGAACCGACGATCAGCGCCGGCGACGCGAGCGCGACGATCGCGTCGAGTTCGGCGTTCGGCAGACGGCTCGACACCGGCTGCGGCGTCGCGCCGAGCTTGAGCGCGGCAAGCGCGCTTTCGACGAACGCCAGCGAGTTCGGCAGCGCGATCGTCACGAAACTGCCTTCGCGGACGCCGCGCTGTTCGAACGCGCGCGCGAGGCGATTCGTGCGCCGTTCGAGTTCGCCGCGCGTCAGCGTCTGGCCGTCGACGGTCAGCGCCGGGCGCTCCGGGTCGGCGTGCGCGAAGCGCGCGATCGCCTCGATTGCGGGAATCATCGTCATGTCAGAAGTCGAACGACAGGCGCGCGGTGATCGTGCGCGGCGGGTTGAGCAGATAGGTCTCGGTCTGCTGGCGGGTGACGATGGTGGTGCCGATCCCGCCGGCGACCGGCCGCGTCACGTCGAGAATGTTGTTGACGTTGACCGCGAGCTTCGGATGGCCCCACCAGCCGTCGGCGGCGATCATCAAACCGGCGTTGAGCGTGCCGTAGTCGTTGATCTCGACCTGGTGCGTGATGTCGCTGTAGCCCTTGCCGACATACGTGTAGCTGACGACCGGCGCGAACACGACGTCGCCCCACGGCAGCAGGTATTGCAGCGAGCTGTTGTACTGGTACTTCGCGGTGCCGGGCATTTCCTGGCCCGGTTCCACGACCGTGCCGTCGGACGCGGTGAACGTCCTGGTGATGTGCGCGTCGGTGATCGAACCCGACAGTGACCAGATCAGGCCGGGCAGCGGCGTGTTCCACAGCACCCGGCCTTCGAAGCCGTGACTGACGGCCGCCGAGACATTGGTGCTGTACGCGATCGGGATGCCCTGCGTCGCCTGCGTGATGATCGGATTCTTGTAATCGATGTAGAAGCCGGTCAGATCGGCCTGCAAGGTCTTGTGCAGCCAGTCGGTGCGCAGGCCCACTTCGTAGTTCCACAGCGTGTCCGATTTGTACGTCGGCGGCACGCCGTTGGTCGGCGTCGACGGAATGTCCTGCAGCCCGCCGAACCGGAAGCCTTTCGCCGCGGTCGCATACAGCGACATGTTGTCGGCGAAGCGCCAGGTCGCCGAGAACTTCGGATTGAAGCCGGACTGCTTGAGCGTCGCCACCGAGTTCGATTGCAGGCCGTCGTTCTGATTGCCGACGAGCAGCAGCCCGTTGCCGACGAAGCCGCCGGTCACTTCGGTGCGGTAATAACGGCCGCCGGCCGACACGGTCAGCGAATCGGTCAGCTCGTACGACAGATCGGCGAACAGCGCCTTCTCGGTCGACTTCGCGTTCGACGTGCCGTCGAGCAGCGAGGTCGCGGCGTCCGCCGTCGGCGAGCCGAGCAGCGCAAGCAGCGCCGACACGAGCGGGTTGTCGCCGAGCACGCTGCCCGGCCCGAGCAGAGTCTGGTTGAGCTGCGTGTCGATCAGCAGGTTGAAGTACATCTCGTAATCGAAATAGTACGCGCCGACCAGCCAGGTGAACGGCCCGTCGCCGGTCGATTGCAGGCGCAGTTCCTGCGAGAAGCTTTTCGAGTTGTCGGTGACGGTGCTGACGACACCGGCGATCGGCGGATAGCCCGGCGGCGGCGTGCCGATCAGCGCGCTCGTGTAATCCTTCAGCCAGTACGCATCGCGCTTGACCCAGGAACTCAGCGAAGTCGCGCGCACGCTGTCGAAGTCATACGACGCTTCGAGGCTGTCGAGCCTGAATTCGTTTTCCGACGGCTGCGCGATGATCGGCACGTCGCTCGCACGCGGCGGGCGCGGCGTTTGCGTGAACACGAGCTGGTCGTCGCCGTCGAAATCCTGCTGAAGGTGCGTGTACTTGAACTTCCAGTCGCCGGGCTGCCACAGCAGCTGGCCGCGGTACTGGTTGCCGGACGACGCGTCGACGTCGTTCTCGCCGCTGCGCAGGTTGTCCATCGTGCCCGGATACTCGCGGCGCACGTACGCGAGGCGCACGGCGAGATCGTCGCGGAACAGCGGCGCGTTGACGGCGACGCCTTCGGTGAACGCCGCGCTGCCGTCCTTCGGCTGCGCGTACTGCGAAAAGCCGCGTAGTTCCCAGCGATCGAGCTTCGGCTCCTGCAACTGATAGCGGATCGCGCCGGACAGCGCGGCGCCGCCGAACAGCGTGCCCTGCGGGCCTTTCAGCACTTCGACATCGGCGAGGTCGAACGCGCTGAGGTCCGGGATGATGTTGGCGATGTACGGATCGGTGAACGGCACGTCGCCGATGAAGATACCGACCGGCTGCGCGTTGCCGGCGTACGGATTGGTGTCGGTCGAGATGCCGCGGAACGTCAGCCGCGTGAAGCCGGGCGAACCCTGCGCGGCGGTGACGCCCGGCGATTCCTGGACGAAGTCGTTGAGATTGAGCTGGCCCTTGTTCTCCAGATCCTCGCCGGTGAACGCGGTGATCGACGCCGGGATGTCGCGGATCGACTGCGCGCGCTTGGTCGCGGTGACGACGATCTCCTCGATCTGCGCCGGTCCTTCGGGCGTCGTCTGCACCGGCGCGGATTCCGGGTTCAGTTCCTTCACCGCGATGGTGTCGACGATGTCGGGGGTGCCCGGAGCCGTCGCGTTGCCGGCGGTCGCGCTCGCGGTGCTGTCCGTCGAGGCAGGCGGCATTTGCGCCGTGCCGGCTGCCGGCTGATCCGTCGGCGCGTCGATCGCGGGTGCGGTGGCGACACCGGCGTCGACCGCGGTGTCGGCCGCGCCCTGTGCGGCGGCATCGGCCGGCGCCGCGTCCTGTGCGAGCGCCTGCGCGGCGACCGACGACATCGAAATGGCCGCCAGCAGCGCAGCCGCCCTCGTCGTGCCCGGTTTATTGAGCATCGTGTTCTCCTCTCATGTGGTTGCAGCCGGAGCGGTCTGCGCCGCTCTGGGTCGATCGATCGGTTCGCCGCTCAGCTCATGACACCCACCACGCGGCATGCGAACTCGGCGAAGGTGTCGGCGATCTGTTCCGGCGATTTGCCGAGCTCGGGCGTGTACCAGTGCGCGACGCGCAGACCCATCGCGCCGATCGCCGGCAGCGCCAGCTGGATGTCGGGCACCTTGAACACGCCCATGTCGACGCCGCGCTGGATGACGTCGATCAACAGCGTTTCCGACTGCCGGCGGACTTCGAGGATCGGCGCCGCGAACTCGGGCGGCAACGCGTGCAGTTCGGCATTGGCGACGACGGCGAGCATCGGATATTCGGCATGCGCGAGCACGTGCGCGCGGACCACGGCGACGAGCTGGCGCCGCGGCTCCGGACCGGCGTCCATCAGCGCAGTCCGCATGCGGTGGTGATGTTCCTCGTGGCCGATGCGGATCAGCTCGGCGAGCACGTGCGCCTTCGACGGAAAGTGCGAATACACCGACGCGCCCTTGATGCCGACGAGCTGCGCGATGTCGCGGATCGACGCGCCGCCGTAACCGTGTTCGGCGAACAGGCGCAGCGCCTCGCCGAGGATCACGCCGCGCGAGCCGTCCTGCGCCGCGCCCGGCGGCAGGACGGTTGCCACGGCGGCGAGACGACGGTGCGTGCTGAGAATCCTGGGCATACGAACGACCGTTAGCTTGCGATAGGTGCAACACTACACGTATCCTGCCGCATCAGCAACCTAACGTTCGTTAGTTTATTCCTGCAATCGAAGCCCGGAACCGAATCTCTTCAATGAACCTCTCCGCGAAACACAAAATTGCGTTCGGCTTCGGATCGCTGGCGTTCGGCATCAAGGATCAGGGGTTCAACACGCTGCTGCTGCTGTACTACAACCAGGTCATCGGCCTGCCGGCCGCGCAGGTCGGTGCCGCCATCCTCATCGCCACGCTCGTCGATGCGGTGCTCGATCCGCTGATCGGGCACGCGTCCGATCATTACCGCTCGCGGATGGGGCGCCGGCATCCGTTCATGTACGGCGCCGCGCTGCCGATGGCGATCGCCTATGCGCTGTTCTGGTCGCCGCCCGATGCGGCGCAATCGGTGCAACTGGCATGGCTGGTGGGTCTGTCGATCGTCGTGCGCGTCGCCGTCAGCCTGTACGAGATCCCGTCGACGGCGTTGATGGCGGAGCTGACCAACGATTACGACGAGCGCACCACGCTGTCGACCTGGCGTTCGCTGTTCATGGCGCTGGCGCTGGTCGGCATGGGCATCGTCGTCTTCAAATACTTCCTCGCGCCGACCGCGCAGCAGCCGGTCGGCCAGCTGAACGCCGAAGGCTATGTCCGCTACGGCTACGTCGGCGCGGCGCTGATGTTCGTCAGCGTGCTGGTCGCGGCGCGCGGCACGCACGATCGCATTCCGATGCTGCGCGCGTCGATTCCCGAGCGCCAGCACGGCAGCCTGTGGTCGGGACTGAAACTTCTGATGAGCGATCGCGCCTACGTCAGCGTCGTGCTGTGCGCATTCCTGTTCGCCGTCGGCGGCGGCATTGCCACCACGCTCGGCACCTATCTGCAAACTTATTTCTGGAAGGTCACGGCCGATCAGATCGCCGCGATCACGGCCGGCTTCGGCGCCGGCATCCCGGTCGGTCTGATCGTCAGCGCGATGACGCGCCATCTCAACAAGAAGCTCGTGACGATCAGCGCCTGTGCGCTCGCCTTGATCGCGTTCGTCGCGCTGGTGACGCTGCGGCTGACCGGCGTGCTTGGCGGAGACGTGCAGGCGATCATGCCGTGGCTGGTCGCGCAATCCGGCCTGATGGCGGTCTGCCTGCTGGTCACGGTCATCATGAGCGCGTCGATGCTCGCCGACGTCGCCGATCACATCGAGGTCAAGAGCGGTCGCCGCATGGAAGGGCTGATGTTCGCGGCGCTGATCATGATCCAGAAGGCCGTGTCGGGATTCGGCGTGTTCTGCTCCGGCATCATCCTCACGCTCGTCGGCTTTCCCGAGAAGGCCGATCCGGCGACGATCGATCCCGCCATCGTCCATCACCTGGCGCTGGTCTACGTGATCGGCACCGGCGTCATGGTTTTTCTCGCGCTGCTGGCGATCTCGATCTTCCCGATCTCGCGTGAGAGCCACCGCCGCACGCTCGAATTGCAGAAGGCGATGCGCGCCGGCGCCGCAATCGCGTCGTAGCGTCCGCGTTCGGCGCCACGAAAAAGGCGGGCCGCGGCCCGCCCTTTTTTCATCCGTCGCGATTCAGAACGCGCTGCAGACCCGCGCGCCGTTGACGCCGAGCGTCTGGCCGGAGATGTAGGCGGCGGCTTCCGACGCGAGGAACGAGCACGCGGCGGCCATGTCCTCGGGCTTGCCGGCGCGCTTCATCGGCGAGGCGGCGATCGTCGTGTCGACGTTGACCGGCGAACCGCGCAGCATCGGCGTGTCGACGAAGCCCGGCGGAATGTTGTTGACGGTGATGCCCTTGTCGGCGAACTCGAGCGCGAGCGACTTGGTCAGCGCGATGATGCCGCCCTTCGACGACGAGTAATGCGTCATGCCCTTCGAGCCGGTCTGCGCCGACGACGACGAGATGTTGATGACGCGGCCCCAGCCGGCTTTCAGCATGTCCGGAATCGCGGCCTGCGTCAGCAGGAACGGCCCCATCAGGTTGACGCGGTACATCCGCTCCATCGCCTCGGGCGTGATGTCGAGGAACGGCACGAAGCCGGTGATGCCGGCGTTGTTGACGAGCACCAGCACGGACCCCAGATCGGCGCGGATCTTCGCGAGGATGGCATCGATGCTGTCCTTCGCGGCGGCGTCGCCGGCATAGGCTTTCGCCTTGTTGCCTTCGGCCTCGATCAGCTTGACCGTCTCGGCCGCCGCGTCGCCGTTCAGATCCCAGACCGCGACCGTCGCGCCGTCGCGCGCGAGCTGCAACGCGCAGGCGCGCCCGATTCCGCTGCCGCTGCCGGTGACGACGGCAACCTTGTCCTTCAGTGACATGTCTCTTCCTCGCTGATTTTGATCTGTGCGCCGATCATCTTAATCGACACTGCTGTCTACTTTACCGCAATGGCCGGTCGATCGCGATTTCGCTTTCTGCAGGAGCGCCCGGCGCGACCCGGGCGGGGGTCGCGCCGAAGCAGCGCTCCTGCAAAAGGCCGTCACGGAATTTTCGCCGGCCGTGGCTTCATCGCGACTGCCATCGCGCGCAACGCATCACGACGCGGCATCGCCAGCAGCCGCTCGAAACTGGCGCGGTAGTGTTCGCTCGGCACATAGCGCGGCCCGTCGTCGAGATGGTCGAGCGCCAGCGTCGCGACCGCGTCCGCCGACATGAGGTGCGGCAGCGTCGCCGGATCGATGCCCTGCAAACGCGGCGCCTCGGTATCGGTCGCGCCCGGGCACAGCGTCAGCACGGCGATGCCGTCCGGCGCCAGTTCCGCCCACAGCGCTTCGCCGAGGCTGACGACGAACGCCTTGCTCGCGGCATACGCCGCCGAATACGGACAGCCGATCAGCCCTTCGACCGAGCTGGTGAAGACGATGCCGCCGCGTCCGCGCCGGCGCAGCCGCGGCGCGAACCCGCGCGCGAGCCGCAGCGGCGCGTGGCAGTTGACCATCAGCATGTCGCTGATCGCCTGCGGATCGGCGGCGTCGAACGCGCCCTTGAAGCCGAACCCGGCGTTGCTGACGAGCAGACCGACATCGAGCGCAGCGGTCGCATCGAGAATCCGTTGCGCCGCGTCGGCGCACGCGAGGTCGGCTTCGACGACGGTGACGCGCACGCCGTGCCGCTCGCGCAAATCGTCGGCGAGCTCGTGCAGCCGCGGCACGCGCCGCGCGACGATGACCAGATCGAAGCCGCGCGCCGCAAGCTGCGCGGCAAACGCGCGGCCGATGCCGGACGACGCGCCGGTGACGAGCGCGACCGGTCCGTAGCGCTGTGCGAATTCATCGGTGTTCATGCGGCAATTCCATGACGGCGGGGTGACGCGGATGATCGAGCTTCGCGCACAACCGCGACGGCGAAAAGCCGCGATCGCATCGACAGCCGGCCACAATGGCGAATCAGGGCCGCGGTCGCGGTCGCGGCGTGCTCTACAATCGTCGGCTCACGCCTTCGCGATCCGTCGAAATCCGCATCGTCACGCGTCTCGCCTCCGCCGGAGCGCACCCACATGAGCGACGATTCCAGCCAGCGCATCGTCAAGCTGATCAACTTCTTCGCCGCGCATCCGGGCGAATCGTTCACGCTGTCGGAGATCGTCGACCAGTTGTCGATCAGCGTCGGCTCCGCGCATCGCGTGCTCAGGTCGCTGACCGATGCGCGTTATCTGGCGCGCCATCCGAAACGCAAGACCTATTCGCTCGGCCTCGCGCTGGTCGCGATCGGCCAGGCCGCGCTCGAACGCCACCCGGCGGTCAACATCGCGCGCACGGAGATGGCGAAACTGACCGCCGAACTGGATTTGCAGTGCGTCGCCACGGCGCTGGTCGGCGACGAGCTGATGTCGCTCGCCAAGACCGGCGACACGCCGGCCGACCAGGGCATCCGTCATGTCGGCGAACGCCGGCCGTTCGTGCCGCCGCTCGGTCTCGGTCATGTCGCGTGGTCGACGCCCGAACGCATCGACGCGTATCTGGCGAAGATCGCGAGCCGTTCGGCGCGGCGCGACGCCGAAATGCGCGCGCACATGCGCAAGTCGCTGGCGGTGATCCGCGAGCGCGGTTACGCGCTGGCGGCGAACGGCGCCGCGATGAAATCGGTCTGGCAGGTGATCTGGGAATACGCCGCGCATTTTCGCAATGAGCGCTACTGGGCGCAGATGCATCGTCTGCTCGGCGCGCTGTCGAACGACGAACTGCAACTGCTGTCGCTCGATCAC
>DASSVA010000242.1:0-8113 GCA_035706385.1 Solimonas sp.
TGATCATCGTCGCCGCGCTGATGACGTCGCGCGATTACCTCGCGCGCGAACGCTACAGCTGGGTGCGCGCCGGCCAGAGCGGACTGAGTGCGCGGATCCAGGGCGAGCAGCGGCTCGAAACGCTCGGCGACAACGTGCTCGAATTCCTTGCGCAGTTCATGGGCGCGCGCGCCGGCGCGATCTATCTGAGGGAAGGCGACGGCCGCTTCCGGCGCTTTTCCGGCTATGCGCTCGCGGCCGATGCCGGCGATGCGCTGATCCGCCCGGGCGACGGCCTGCTCGGCCAGGCCGCGAAGGAACGCCGCGCGCTGCGCGTCAGCGACGTGCCCGAGCATTATCTCGACGTCGCGTCGGCGCTCGGCCGCAGCAAGGCGCGCGAGCTGCTGATCGCGCCGGCGATCGTCGACGGCGCCGTGCACGCGGTCATCGAACTCGGCTTCCTGCGCGCGATCCATCCCGCCGACGAGGAGCTGTTCGAGCGCGTCTCCGAAACGCTGGCGATCGCGGTGCGCGCGTCGAAGGACCGCACGCGGCTCGAAGAACTGCTCGAGGAGACGCAGCGCCAGGCCGAGGAATTGCAGGCGCAGCAGGAGGAACTGCGCGTCAGCAACGAGGAACTCGAAGAACAGGGGCGCGTGCTGAAGGAATCGCAGGCGCAGCTCGAATCGCAGCAGGCCGAGCTCGAACAGACCAATTCGCATCTCGAAGAGCAGACGCAGCTGCTCGAACACCAGAAGGACGAACTCGCCAGGGCGCAGCAGGTGCTCGGCGAAAAGGCCGAGGAACTCGAACGCTCGAACCAGTACAAGAGCGAGTTCCTCGCCAACATGAGCCACGAGCTGCGCACGCCGCTGAACTCGACGCTGATCCTCGCCAAGCTGCTCGCCGACAACAAGGACGGCAATCTCAGCGAGCAGCAGGTCAAGTTCGCGCAGACCATCGCGTCGGCCGGCAACGATCTGCTGACGCTGATCAACGACATCCTCGACCTGTCGAAGATCGAAGCCGGCCAGGTCGAAGTCGCGCCGGAAAGCCTGCCGCTCGCGGAGACGATCGAAGGCATGGTGCGCGGCGTCGAGCCGATCGCGCAGCAGAAGAAGCTGAAGCTGACGCTGAGCATCGAGCCCGGCGTGCCGGAACGGATCGGCACCGATCCGCAGCGCTTCGGCCAGATCGTCCGCAACCTGCTGTCGAACGCGCTGAAGTTCACCGCGAACGGCGAAGTCGCGCTGCGCGTGTTCGCCGGCGGCGACGATACGGTGTCGTTCTCGGTGCGCGACACCGGCATCGGCATCGCCGAAAGCCAGCTCGAAATCATTTTCGAAGCGTTCCGCCAGGCCGACGGCAGCACGCACCGCCGCTACGGCGGCACCGGCCTCGGCCTGTCGATCTCGCGCGATCTCGCGCGCCTGCTCGGCGGCGACATCAGCGTGCACAGCACGCCCGGCGAAGGCAGCGTGTTCACGCTGACGCTGCCGATCGTCTACGCCGGCCGCAACGACACCGTCCACACGCCGTTGCCGCCGCCGGCACCGAAACCGCCGCGCGAAGCGTTGCCGCCGCTGCCGCGCGCCGGCACGCCGCCGGCGCCGGCATCGCTCGACGACGATCGCGAACGGCTGGCCGCCGACGCGCGGACGATCCTGGTGATCGAGGACGATGCGCGCTTCGCGGCGATCCTGCGCGATCTCGCGCACGAACTCGGCTTCCAGTGCATCGTCACGCAGACCGCCGGCGACGGCCTCGCGGCCGCGGCGATGTACCGGCCGAGCGCGATCGTCCTCGACATGAACCTGCCCGATCATTCCGGGCTCGGCGTGCTCGACCAGCTCAAGCACAACCCGCAGACGCGCCACATCCCGGTGCACGTCGCGTCGGTCGCCGACTACACGCACGAGGCGCTCGAACGCGGCGCGATCGGCTACGCGCTGAAGCCGGTCAAGCGCGAACAGCTGGTCGCCGCGTTCCGCCGCCTCGAAGCCAAGTTCACGCAGAGCCTGCGCCGCGTGCTGGTGGTCGAGGACGACGAGCGCCAGCGCGACAGCATCTGCGAACTGCTGGTCAGCGACGACGTGCAGATCGTCGCCGTCGCCAGTGCCGGCGACGCGCTCGCGCAACTGCGCGCGACGACGTTCGACTGCATGGTGATGGGCCTCAACCTGCCGGATTTCAGCGGCTACGAACTGCTCGACCGCATGGGCGAACAGGGCGAGGTCGCGTTCCCGCCGATCATCGTCTACACCGGCCGTTCGCTCGGCGCCGACGAGGAACAGCGGCTGCGGCGTCATTCGAAGTCGATCATCATCAAGGACGCGCGCTCGCCGGAGCGGCTGCTCGACGAGGTGACGCTGTTCCTGCATCAGGTCGAGGCGAAGCTGCCGCTCGAACGCCAGCGCATGCTCAAGGCGGTGCGCGATCGCGACGAGACGCTGTCGGGGCGGCGCGTGCTGGTCGTCGAGGACGACGTCCGCAACATCTTCGCGCTGACCAGCGTGCTGGAACCCAAGGGCGTGAAGATCGAGATCGCGCGCAACGGCCTCGAAGCGCTCGCCGCGCTCGACAGGAGCCGCGCCAGCAAGGCGGCCGCGATCGACCTCGTGCTGATGGACATCATGATGCCGGAGATGGACGGCCTGACCGCGATGCGCGAGATCCGCAAGCGCAGCGAGTTCAAGAAGCTGCCGATCATCGCGCTGACCGCCAAGGCGATGCAGGACGATCAGGAGAAATGCCGCGCCGCCGGCGCCAGCGATTACATCGCCAAGCCGCTCGACGTCGAAAAGCTGCTGTCGCTGGTCCGCGTCTGGATGCCGAAGTAGGCGCCGGAGCCGCGCGATGCACGACAAGGACTTCGAGATCGAACTGCGGCTGCTGATCGACGCGGTCTATCTGAAATACCACTACGACTTTCGCGCGTACGCGGGCGCGTCGCTGAAGCGGCGCATGAGCGCGGCGATGATCCGATTCGGCTGCCGCACGCTGTCGCAGCTGCAGGACAAGGTGCTGCACGAGCCGGACACGTTTCCGGCGCTGCTCGATTTTCTCACCGTGCAGGTCAGCGACATGTTTCGCGACCCGGCGTATTTCCGCTCGCTGCGCGAGCACGTCGTGCCGCTGCTGCGCACCTATCCGTCGCTGAAGGTCTGGGTCGCGGGCTGCAGCACCGGCGAGGAGGTCTATTCGCTGGCGATCCTGCTGCGCGAGGAAAACCTGCTGCCGCGCACGCTGATCTACGCGACCGACATCAACGGCCACGCGCTGCTGAAGGCCGAGGCCGGCGTCTACGAACTGGAGCGCATCGCCGGCTTCACCGACAACCACCGGCGCTCCGGCGCACGCAGCTCGCTGTCCGATTACTACACGGCGAAATACGGCCGCGCGGTGTTCGACAAGTCGCTGCGCAAGCACATCGTGTTCTCCGACCACAGTCTCGCGACCGACAGCGTGTTCGCCGAAGTGCAGCTGGTGTCGTGCCGCAACGTGCTGATCTATTTCAATCGCGAACTGCAGGACCGCGCGTTCGGCCTGTTCCGCGAGACGCTGTGCCACAAGGGGTTTCTCGGCATCGGCGCGAAGGAATCGCTGCGCTTTTCCGCGCATGCCGACGCGTTCGACGAGCTGGTCCGCGAAGACCGCATCTACCAGAAGCGCGCGCCACGATGATCGACACGACGACCCTGCGCGAACGCATCGACGCGATCGTCATCGGCGCGTCGGCCGGCGGCGTCGAAGCGCTGTCGATCGTGCTGCCGGCGCTGCCGGCGCGGCTGCGCGCGGCGGTGTTCGTCGTGCTGCATTTGCCGCGCGAGCGGCCGAGCCTGCTGGTCGACATCTTCGCCGCGAAATGCCGCGTGCCGGTCGCCGAGGCCGGCGACAAGGAGCCGGTCGTGCCCGGCACCGTGACCTTCGCGCCGCCGGATTACCACCTGCTGGTCGACGGTCCGCTGCTGTCATTGTCGGCCGACGAGCTCGTCAACTTCTCGCGGCCGTCGATCGACGTGCTGTTCGAATCGGCGGTCGATGTTTACGCGGCGCGCCTGATGGGTATCATCCTGACCGGCGGCAACGACGACGGCGCCGCCGGCCTCGACGCGATACGCCGTGCCGGCGGCATCACCGTCGTGCAGCAGCCCGAGACGGCGCAGACGTCGTTGATGCCGGAATCGGCGTTGCAGCGCGGCGCCGCGGATTTCGTCCTGACGATTGATGGCATCGCCGCGCTGTTGCGCGGCCTCGATGGCGAGGGTCCGACATGAACGAGCCGGAACCGATCGACGCACCGGCGCCGCGCGTCAAATGCCTGCTGGTCGACGATCTCGCGGAAAACCTGCTGGCGCTGTCGGCGCTGCTGCGTCGCGACGACGTCGACGTGCTGACCGCGCGTTCCGGCCCGGACGCGCTGGAAGTGCTGCTGCGCCACGAGATCGCGCTCGCGTTCATCGACGTGCAGATGCCGGACATGGACGGCTTCGAGCTCGCCGAGCTGATGCGCGGCAGCGAGCGCACGCGGCACGTGCCGATCATCTTCGTGACCGCCGGCGCGCGCGACCAGCACCGCCTGTTCAAGGGCTACGAGACCGGCGCCGTCGACTTCCTCTACAAGCCGATCGACCCGCACATCCTGCGCAACAAGGCCGAGGTGTTCTTCCAGCTGTCCCGGCAGAAACAGCAGCTCGCGCAGGAACTGCGCGAACGCACCGAGACCTTGCGGCTCAACGAAATGTTCGTCGCCGTGCTCGGCCACGACCTGCGCAATCCGCTGAACGCGATCCTGACGCTGGCGACGCTGCTGCCGCGCGTGTCGAACGAAGAACCGGTGCTGCGTTCTGCCGAGCGCATCTTCGGCAGCGGCAAGCGCATGCAGCGGATGATCGAGGACATGCTCGATCTCGCGCGTGCGCGGCTCGCCGGTGGCATCCCGCTGAAGCGCGATCCGCTCGATCTGGTGCCGCTGCTGCAACGTTCGGTACAGGAAGGCGTGCCGGGCGATCGCGCGGTCGAGCTGTCGTTCGACGGCGACCTGCGCGGCGAATGGGATGCCGACCGCATGGCGCAGCTCGCGTCGAACCTGATCGGCAACGCCGTCCAGCACGGCGCCAGCGACGCGCCGATCCGGATTCGCGCCGACGGCACGCAGCCCGACCGGGTCGACATCGCGATCTGCAACGGCGGCACGATTCCCGATGCGCTGCTGCCGCACCTGTTCGATCCGTTCCGCGGCGGCGAGCGGCACGTCGAGCGCAGCGGCGGCCTCGGTCTGGGGCTCTACATCGTCCAGCAGATCGTGCGTGCGCACGACGGCCGCATCGACGTGCAGACGGTCGCCGGCCGCACCCGCTTCCAGATCCAGGTGCCGCGCCGCGTCGCCGGCGTCGTCCAGCTCTAGCCGCACGCTCGCTCAAACGGGTGAGGCAGACTCACCAGAGGTTCGGCACGATGGCGTTCCGATCGTCCCGGCACCGCGCGGCTGCTGCGCAGCGTAGCCGGTGAGTGCCACACAGGAGCGCCCATGCCGGACCTCGCACCCGCCGCCGAAAACCCCGTCCTCGTCGAGCGCCGCGGCGCCGTCTGCTGGATCACGATCAACCGCGAGGCGCGTCGCAACGCGCTCAACGAAGGCGTCGTGCGCACGATCGACCAGGCGATCGACGCCGCGACGAAAGACGGCGAGACGCGCGCGATCGTCATCACCGGCATCGGCGAAAAAGCCTTCTGCGCCGGCGCCGATCTGGCGAAAGGCACGCAGGGCTTCGCGTTCGCCGTCGACTTCGCGCGGCCGAAGCACTACATCGTCGATCTGTTCAAGCGGTTGCAGGAATGCACGCTGCCGGTCATCGCGCGCGTCAACGGCCACGTCATGGCCGGCGGCTTCGGGCTGCTGTGCGCGTGCGACATGGCGATCGCCGCCGATGACATCCGCATCGGCACGACCGAAGCGAAGATCGGCGTCACGCCGATGATGATCCTGCCGTACATGCTGCGCGTGCTGCCCGCCCGCCGGCTGCAGGAGATGTGCATCACCGGCGAGCAGTTCAGCGCCGCCGAAGCACTCGAATGGGGCGTGCTGAACTACGTCGTGCCGCGCGCCGAACTCGATGCCAGGCTCGACTGGCTGCTCGCGCGCATCACCGACAAATCGCCGACCGCGATCCGCCTCGGCAAACAGGCGTACAACGCGATGCGCGACATGGGCCTGCGCGAATCGCTCGAATACGCGCAGGCGATGGTGCCGGTGATGTCGTCGACGCAGGACGCGAAGGAAGGCATGGCGGCGTTCCAGGAAAAGCGCAAGGCGGATTTCACCGGGAACTGAAGCCATGAACGCCTCACGCCTCACACCTCACGCCTCACGTGACGTCGTCCGCATCGGCTGCGGCGCCGGCTTCTGGGGCGATTCGGCCGAAGGTCCGAAACAGCTCGTCGAGTCCGGCGAGATCGACTATCTGGTGCTCGACTATCTCGCCGAGATCACCATGTCGCTGCTCGCCAAGGCGCGCGCCAATGACGCCAACGCCGGTTATGCGACCGATCTGCCGTCGGTGATCGCGAATCTCGCGGCGAAGCTGAAAGCCGGCGGCATCAAGCTCGTCACCAATGCCGGCGGCGTCAATCCGCTCGCGTGCAAGGCAGCGATCGAGGACAAGCTGAAGGCGCTGAACATCGAACTGAAGATCGCGATCGTCACCGGCGACGATCTGCTGCCGCGCGCCGCCGAGTTCGCCGACGTGAAGGAAATGTTCAGCGGTGAGCCGATGCCGGCGAAGCTGTGGAGCATGAACGCGTATCTCGGCGCGCAGCCGATCGCGCAGGCGCTCGCCGGCGGCGCCGACATCGTGCTGACCGGCCGCTGCGTCGACAGCGCGCTGGTGCTCGGCCCGCTGATCCACGAATTCGGCTGGGCCGCGGACGATTACGACCGGCTCTCCGCCGGCAGCCTCGCCGGCCACATCATCGAATGCGGCGCGCAGGCGACCGGCGGCATCGTCACCGACTGGCGGACGGTCGTCGGCGACTGGGATCGCATGGGTTTCCCGATCGCGATCTGCGAAGCCGATGGCCGTTGCACGATCACCAAGCCGGCCGGCACCGGCGGCCGCGTGACGACGCAGGGTGTCGCCGAACAGATCGTCTACGAGATCGGCGACCCGGCCGCCTATCTGCTGCCCGACGTCAGTTGCGACTGGCGTGACGTGCAGTTGCGCCAGGTCGGCGACGATCGCGTCGAAGTCAGTGGCGCGCGCGGCCGCGCGCCGGGCGATCACTACAAGGTTTCAGCGACCTATCAGGACGGTTTCCGCGTCGCGTCGACGATGATGATCGGCGGCGTCGACGCGGTCGCCAAGGCCGAAGCGGTCGGCGCCGCGATCCTCAAGCGCACGCGCACGCTGTTCGCGCAGCGCGGCCTCGCCGACTACACGCGCACCGACATCGAAGTGCTCGGCAGCGAAGCGAACTGGGGTGCGAACGCGCGCCGCCGCGACGCGCGCGAAGTGATCTTGAAAGTCGCCGCGCAGCACGCCGACAAGGCCGCGCTCGACATCTTCGGCCGCGAATTCATTCCGCCGGCGACGGCGATGGCACAGGGCATCACCGGCTTCGCCGGCGGCCGGCCGACGCCGACGCCGATGGTGCGGCTGTTCTCGTGCCTCGTGCCGAAATCGAGCGTGACGATCGAAGTCGATGGTCGGCCTTTCTCCCTCTCCCCGCCGAGCGGGGAGAGGGTTGGGGTGAGGGGCGCCGGATCGAGCGATGCAGCATCAAGTCCTGTGCAGAAGCCCCCTCACCCTGACCCTCTCCCCCGCGGCGGAGAGGGAACCAGAACCGTGCCGCTGATCGCGCTCGCGTACGGTCGCTCCGGCGACAAGGGCGATGCCGCGAACATCGGCGTGCTCGCGCGCAAGCCGGAGTACGTCGCGATCCTGCGCGCGCAACTGACCGCCGATGCGGTGAAGCAATACTTCGCGCATTTCGTCAAAGGCGCGGTCGAGCGCTTCGAGATTCCCGGCCTGCACGGTTTCAATTTCCTGATGCACAACGCGCTCGGCGGCGGCGGTACCGCGAGCCTGCGTTACGACCCGCAGGGCAAGATGCTCGCGCAGGTGCTGATGGATTT
>DASSVA010000243.1:0-4816 GCA_035706385.1 Solimonas sp.
CTGGTGCCGTACTGCTGGTAGACGCGGTGCATCTGCGACAGGCACGGCTGCAGGCGGCCGTCGATCAGATCGTCGGCGAGGATCACGTAGAAGTCCTCGTCGCCGACCGCCGGCCACGCCTGCAGCACGGCGTGGCCGAGACCGAGCGCCTCGGCCTGGCGGATGAAGATGCAGGTGACGCCCGGCGGCACGATGTCCTGCACCGTTTCGAGCAGCTTGCTCTTGCCGCGCGCGGCGAGCTCGGCTTCGAGCTCGTAGGCCTTGTCGAAGTGATCCATGATCGAATTCTTCGAGCGGCCGGTGATGAAGATCAGCTCCTGCGCGCCGGCGCTGATCGCTTCCTGCACGGCGTACTGGATCAGCGGCTTGTCGACGACCGGCAGCATTTCCTTGGCGCTGGCCTTGGTGGCCGGCAGGAAGCGCGTGCCGAGGCCGGCAACCGGGAAGACCGCTTTGCGGATACGCATGAAATCTCCTGTCAGGCCGGCGATTTTAACGCAGCACGCCGGTCAAATGGACCTTGTCGCTGCGGCTCGCCAGCAACGCGAAATCGATGCCGCTGCCCTTCGCGCCGGCGCCGGCGCGGTGCGCGAACTTCAGCGCCGCCCGGCCCGGCAGGAACAGCGGCTGGCGGAACTGCACGTCGAGCACCGTCGGCTCGCCTTCGACGCGCTCGGCGAGCAGCGCCGCGCAGTGCGCCGCCGACCACATGCCGTGCGCGATATGGCGCTTGAAGCCGAACAGCTTCGCCGTGAACGGCGCGAGGTGGATCGGATTGAAGTCCTTGCCGACTTTCGCGTAACGGCGGCCGGTGTCGGACGGCGCCTCGACGGCGATGTATTCGGACAGGCTCGCGACCCCCGGCGACGATGCCGGACGTGCACCCGGCTGCTTCGGCCCCGGCATCCGGAACAGCGTCGTCATGACCTCGCTCCAGACCTCCTCGCCGTCGACCGTGACGCGGCTGTCGATGTCGAATTCCAGGCCCTGGCGCACCTCGCGCGATTCGCCGATCCGCACGTCGAAATCGTAGCTCTCGCCGCTGCCGAGTCCGCGCTGCTGGCGGATCTGGTTGCGCACGTGGACGAGGCCGAGCAGCGGCAGCGGGAATTCCGGATTGGTCATCAGCTGCAGATGCAGCGCCGCGGCCATCACGTGCGGGAACGTGATCGGCAGCTGATGGCTGTCGGCGAAACCGCAGACCTTGCGGTATTCGGCGAGCTGTTCGCCGGACACGCGCACGCCTTTCACCTCGATGCCGAGCGGCGGCAGCTTCGGCTTGCCTTTCGGCTTGCGCAGGATGGTGGTCGCCGCTTTCAGATACAGCCCTTCGGCGGACGGCATGCGGGCCAGCGTCGTGTTCATCAGGTTCCCTTCTGAAGATGTGATCGATGATCGCGCGCGAACGGTGAACTGCTCCTGACAGCTGCGGTTCAGGGCAGTTGCCGGTCGATCACCAGATCGAGCGGCCGGCCGGCATCGGCGCGGGCGACAGCATGGCTGCCTTCGAGATCGCCGGACAGCGCCTGCGCGCCAGCGCCGGCCGTCAAACGGGCCGTGATCACCCAGTTCGCGAAACCCGACATCTTCATCGACGGCAGCATCGCCTGACGATCGCCGAGCGTCACCGTCAGCGGCAGTTCGGGCGTGTCGATGCGCTGCACGGCGAGCGGCATCGGCGGGCCGTCCGCGGCTTTCGCGAACACCAGCAGACGCATGCCGGGCCTGAGCTGCGCCTTCAGCGCATCGCTGAGACGGACGTGCACCGTCAGGCTCGTCGCGTCGCCGGCGGCGGCCGGCGGCAGCGTCTTGCCGGCTTTCGCGGCCATGTCCGGCAGGTGCTGTTCGAGCACGGCACGGATGTCGTCCGGCAGATCCTGATCGCGCAGCTTCAGCCAGTACGCGTACGCGGCGCTGTCGTCGCCGGTCTGCATCGCCGCCAGGCCGCCGTACCACAGCGCCTCGGTATTGCCCGGTTCGAGCGCGAGCGCCTGCTCGAACAGCGGCCGGCTCGCACGCAGGTCGTGCTGCCCGCTCGCCATGCCCTGCGCGGCGCCGGCCGCGACCAGCCATTCGGCATGCGGCCGCTCGGCCGACAGCGCATTGGCGCGACCATAGGCGTGCGCCGCATCGGCGAAACGCTGCAGCACCGCGTACGAACGGCCGAGCATCGCCCAGCCTTCGGCGTCGCCCGGCTCGGCATCGAGATGCGCGCGCAGCTTGTCGACCATGCCGTCGATCATCTGCTGCTGCGCCGCCGCCGGATCGCGCTGCGCGAGCGCGATCAGCGCGCGCGTCCGCCACGAATCGGCGCGCCAGTAGAACAGGCCGCTGGCCAGCGCGAGCAGCGCGACCAGCGCCAGCGTCCAGCGCAGACGGCGCGGCGGCGCGGCCTCGACCGCATCGACCGGCGCGATCGCGTCGGCGTCCTGCAGCAGCCGCAGCGCCGCTTCGTCGCGCAACTGTTGCGCCGACTCGGCGTCGAGCGCGGCAGCGGCCAGATCGGCGTCGATCTCGGCGATCCGCGTCTGATAGACCGTGACGTTCGCGCGGCGACGGCGCAGCGCCGCCGGCGTCGCGCGGCGCCACAACGGCCGCGTCAGCGACAAACCGGCGAGCACCGCCACCAGCGCCATCGACAGCCACAAGCTCATGTCGGCGGCCCTTTGCGCGGATCGTCGTCGCGCCGCGCCTCGCCGTCGATCAGCCGCACGAGCGCGTCGTTGTCGACGGCGACCGGCGCGCGGTGCCGGCGCCGCGCGCGTGCATAGCGCACGGCGACGATCAGCGCGATCAGCAGCACCAGAAACGGGCCGATCCACAGCAGCCAGGTCGTCGCCTTGAACGGCGGCCGGTACAGCACGAAATCGCCGTAACGATCGGTCAGGTAGCGTTTGACCTCGGCGTCGCTCCTGCCGGCGGCGATCTGCGCATGGACCTGATTGCGCAGGTCGGCCGCGAGCGACACCTGCGAATCGGCGATCGTCTCGTTCTGGCAGACCAGGCAGCGCAGTTCGTGGATCAGCGTGTCGTAGCGCTGCTGCTGTTCGGCCGTCAGATGTGCGGCATCCGGCGCCGGCATTCGCTCCTGCGCGCGCAGCGACCACGGCAGCAGCAGGACGAGCAGCGAGCCCACCGCCAGCCAGCCACACTTCCCGAACGCCTCACGCCTCACGCCTCACCCCTCACGGCTTGATTCCGATCAGCGGCGCGATGCGCGTGCGCCACGCGCGATCATCGAGCGGGCCGATCTGCTTGTAGACGATCGTGCCGGCGGCATCGAGCACGAACGTCTCCGGCGCGCCGTAGACGCCCCAGTCGAGTCCGGCCATGCCCTGCGGATCGCTGACGATCGTGCGATACGGATTGCCGTGCCGCGCGAGCCAGCGCTGGGCGTCGGCGTCGGTGTCCTTGTAATCGACGCCGACGATCTCGACACCCTGCGCGGCGAGCTGCATCAGGTAGTCCTGCTCGACTTCGCAGGCCGCGCACCAGCTCGCGAAGAAATTGACGAGCACTGGCCGGCCCTTCAGATCGGCGGCGGTCAGCGTCCGCGACGGCTCGCCGAGGACCGTGAGCGAGAACGCCGGCGCCGGCTTGCCGATCAGCGGGCTCGGCACTTCGCGCGGATCGTGCCGCAGGCCGGCGGCGAACAGCACGACGAGACCGATCAGCAGCGCCGCCGGCAGCAGATAGCGCAAACGCATCAGGCGACAGCCTCGGTGCCGGACGGCGCGGTCGCGGCGGCGCGCGCGAGCCGGTAGCGGCGATCGCTCGCCGCGAGCAGGCCACCGAACGCCATCAGCAGCGCGCCGCCCCAGACCAGCCGCATCATCGGCTTGTAGTACAGCCGCACCGCCCAGTCGCCGTTCGCATTGTTCCTGTCGATCGGCTCACCGAGCGCGACGTACAGATCGCGCAGCGGCGTATGGTCGACCGCCGACTCGGTCATGATCTGGCCGCTCGCCGCATACAGGCGCTTTTCCGGCGCCAGATGCGCGACGACGCGACCGTCGTGTTCGACCTCGACCTCGCCGTGGTCGGCGCGATAGTTCGGACCTTCACGCGCCGTCACGCCGTTCAGCGCGAACGTGTAGCCGGCCAGCGTCGCCGATTCGCCGGGACCGAGCCGCACGTTCTGCTCGACGCTGTACAGGCTCGTGAACGTGATGCCGAGCACCCAGATGCCGAGCCCGCAATGCGCGAGCGTCATGCCCCAGACCGCGCGCGGAATCTGCGCGAGGCCGGCCAGCCGGTCGCGCTTCGCACGCACGCGGCGGACGATTTCCTGCAGCGAACTGCCGAGCACCCAGATCGCCAGCGCGCCGCCGCCAATCGCCGCCAGTCGCGTGCGGTGATCGAGCAGCCACGGCAGCGCGCAGGCGACGACGATCGCGATCAGCGCCGGGCCGCGCAGCCGCCGCGCGACCTCGGCCGCTTTCGCGCGTTTCCAGCCGACCGCCGACGCGCCGCCGACCAGCACCGCGAGCGGAATCGTCAGCGGCAGGAACACCGCGTCGAAATACGGCGGGCCGACCGACACCTTGCCGAGCGCGAGCGCGTCGATCACCAGCGGATACAGCGTGCCGAGCAGCACCGCGGTCGCCGCGCAGACCAGGAACACGTTGTTCAGCAGCAGCAGACCTTCGCGCGAAAACAGTTCGAACCCGGCTTCCGAAACGAACGCCGGCGCGCGCCACGCGTACAGCGTGAACGCGATGCCGAGCACGATCGCGAGGAACGTCAGGATGAAGATGCCGCGCGCCGGATCGGTCGCGAACGCGTGCACCGAGACGAGGATGCCGGAGCGCACGAG
>DASSVA010000244.1:0-14748 GCA_035706385.1 Solimonas sp.
TCGTAGAGATTCTTCGGCGCATGCCCGTTCAGCGTCTGGAAGAAATCGTCGAGGCACTCCGAGACGGAATGACCGAGTGGCTTGATGTCCGTGGACCGGAGCGATGACATGACGGGACTCCAAAGCCGCGAACCGACGCCGCGAGCCTGACCTGAAATTGGGGGCGGCAATGATACTCTCGCCGCCGTGTCGGAAAAAGCCGGATCAGCGATGCATGGGCTGATTTTTTTCTGTCAATAGCATCTCGTCGATCAGTGCCTGCCAGATCGGGTCCGGCTGCCAGACGGCATGCAGATCGGCGAGCGCCGTGGTCCGCGGTTCACCGCGCCGCAGCACGCGATACAGATAGACGAACGCCGATGCGCGCAGATTGAGCGCGCAATGCACCAGGGTGTGACGGCCGGCGCGTGCGTCCATCAGGCGGAAGAATTCCTCGACGTGCTCGCGCAGCGGCGTCTCCCACGGAATCGGCAGCGCGGCGTAGTCGATGCCGAGTTCATGCCAGCGCGCTGCCTCGTCGGCGAGCGCGTTCGGCGACGTCGGCGCGGCGAGGTTGACGACGCTTTCGATGCCGGCCTTTTTCAGCGCCGCGAACTGTTCGGGCCACGGCTGGCCGGCGGTCAGCAGTTTCGCGTCGATGCGATGGCGATGGATCAGCGCCGGCATCCGGCAGCGCGCCGACAGCCGCGTCCAGCCGTCCTTCGAGACATCGGCATCGAATTCGAAGCTGTCGCGATATGCCGCGCGCACATCGTCGGCCTGGCGGTCGAGCAGGCCGGCGAGCGCCAGCCGGCCGCCGCGCCGGATCGAACTCGCGAGCGTCGGCGCGAGCGCGATCAGCGGATTGGCGAGGATATTGGCGACGACGATATCGGCCGGCAGCGGCACGAAATGCTCGGCCGGCAAGGTGACGATGCGATCGGCGACGCCGTTTTCGGTGGCGTTGTCGCGCGTCGCGAGCAGCGCCTGCGGATCGATGTCGACGCAGACCGCGCGTTCGGCACCGAGCAGCAGCGCGGCGATCGCCAGCACGCCGGAGCCGCAGCCGTAGTCGAGCACGGTCTTGCCGCGCAGGTCCTGCTCGGTCAGCCATTGCAGGCACAGCGCGGTCGTCGGATGCGTGCCGGTGCCGAACGCCAGGCCCGGATCGAGGCGCAGGATCACCGCGTCGTGCTGTTCGACTTCACCGACTTTCTCGCGCGGCACGACCCAGAAACGCTCGCCGAATTTCAGCGGCGGGCAGTCCTTGAGCCAGACGCGGACCCAGTCCTGGTCTTCGATCAGCTCGATCGCGAAGCGCGCGTCGTCGCCGTCGGGCAGCAGCTCGCGCAGGCTCGCCTGCACCGGTTCGAGATCACTGCCTTCGACGAACAGGCCGAGCGTGACGGTGTTCGCCCACAGCGGCGTTTCGCCCGGCGCCGGCTCCAGCACCGGATCGTCGACGGCGTCGATGAAACTGACCGCCCTGGCGTCGTGCGCCTGCAGGATTTCATCGGCGAATTCGGGATGGCGCGTGTGCACGCGCAATTGCAGCCAGGCCATTTTCGTGATTGGTGATTCGTGATGGGTGATTAGTTTGAGGCGCGCTGCCGCGAATCACCAATCACGAATCACCGGTCACGCGCGCGGCGAGTTCGCCGCGTGCGAGCACGATGCGCAGTTCGTCGCCCGCGCCGGCCGCAGCGGCGTCGGTCAGCGCGCGGCCGTTGGCATCGAGCGCGATCGCGTAGCCGCGTTCGAGCACCGCATGCGGGTTGAGGCTGTTCAGCGGCGCCTCGCAGCGCAGCAGCCGCGCCTGCGCGTCCTGCAATCGGCGGCGCAGTGCGTCGCGCGCGTGCAGTTGCAAGCGGTCGAGGTGATGCCGGTCGTGTGCGATGCGCCGCATCGGCGCGTGCGCGCGCAGTTCGGTCAGGCGATGCGCGAGCGTCTGCCGCAACCGCGCCAGCACGCCGCGCTGGCCGCCGCGCAGCCGCATCGTCAGTTCGTCGAGACGCGCGCGCCGCTCGCGCAGGCGACGGCCCGGATGCTGCGCGTCGAGCCGGCGTGCCTGGTCGTCGCAGCGCTGCGCGGCGGTCTGCAGGTGACGTTCGATGCAGTTCGCCATGCGGCCTTCGGCGGCGCGCAGCGAGAGCAGCCAGTCGTTGATGTCCGGCGCGACCTGTTCGGCGGCGGCGGTCGGCGTCGGCGCGCGCAGGTCGGCGGCGAAGTCGGCGATCGTCACGTCGACCTCATGGCCGACGCCGCAGATCACCGGCACCGCGCACGCGCGGATCGCGCGCGCGACGCGCTCGTCGTTGAACGCCCACAGGTCTTCGAGCGAACCGCCGCCGCGTGCGAGCAGGATGACGTCGACCGGCGCGCGCTTCGGCAGTTGTCGCAGCGCGCGGACGATCGCCGGCGGTGCTTCGGTGCCCTGCACCGGCACCGGCATCAGATAAACCGGCGCGAGCGGATAGCGGCGTTGCAGCGTCGTGCGCATGTCGTGCAGCGCGGCGCCGGTCCCGGAGGTGATGATGCCGATCGCGCGCGGCAGGTGCGGCAGCTCGCGTTTCAGGTGTTCGTCGAACAGGCCCTCGCTCGCGAGCCGGCGCTTCAGTTCCTCGAACGCGCGCAGCAAGGCGCCTTCGCCGGCCGGTTCGAGGTGTTCGCAGATCAGCTGCAGTTCGCCGCGCGCGGTGTAGAAGCTGAGCTGCGCGCGGATCAGTACCGAATCGCCGTCCTTCGGCTGCGGACGGATGTAGAGATTGGCGTTGCGGAACATCGCGCAGCGCAACTGCGCGCGCGCGTCCTTGATCGTGAAATACCAGTGGCCGGACGCCGGTCGCGAGAAGTTCGAGATTTCGCCCTGCACCCAGATCCGCGGCAAGGCGCCTTCGATCACGCCGCGCAGCACGTCGGCGAGTTCGGAGACCTGATAGATCGTGCGACCGGTGTTGCGGTCGGTGGCGGGCGGGATCGGCATCGCGCAAGGATAGGCGATCGCGATGCGCGTCCGCACAAGTCTCCGTCATTGCGAGGAGCGCAGCGACGAAGCAATCCAGCAGCGCAGCCCGATCAGGCGGTCGGTCTGGATTGCGTCGTCGGCCTCCGGCCTTCTCGCAGTGACGAAACAGCTCAGGTCGCCGCCCGGATCGGCTTTACCCTATAATGACGTGCTTCCAGACGACCGCAGCCGCCATGCGCATCCAGTCCGAAGCACTCACGTTCGACGACGTCCTTCTCCTTCCGGCCTATTCGGAAGTCCTGCCCCGGCAGGTCGACCTGAGTTCGCAGCTGACGCGCGGCATCCGCCTCAACATCCCGCTGCTGTCGGCGGCGATGGATACCGTCACTGAAGCCAAGCTGGCGATCGCGCTCGCGCAGGAAGGCGGCCTCGGCATCGTCCACAAGAACATGACCGCCGAGCGCCAGGCCGCCGAAGTGCGCGCGGTGAAGAAGCACGAAGCCGGCGTCATCACCGATCCGATCACCGTGCCGCCGACGATGACGATCGGCGAGGTCATCAAGCTGACGCGCGCCAACCGCATTTCCGGCGTGCCGGTCGTCGATGGCAAGGAACTGGTCGGCATCGTCACCAGCCGCGACGTGCGCTTCGAGACGCGCTACGACGAGCCGGTGTCGCGCGTGATGACGCCGAAGGATCGCCTCGTCACCGTGCGCGAAGGTGCGTCGCGCGAGGAAGTGATCGCCAAGCTGCAGGAACACCGCATCGAGAAGGTGCTGGTCGTCAACAACAAGTTCCAGCTGCGCGGCATGATCACCGTCAAGGACATCCAGAAGACCGCCGATTTTCCGCGCGCGTGCAAGGACGAGGCGGGCCGCCTGCGCGTCGGCGCCGCGGTCGGCACCGGCGCCGATACCGATGAGCGGATCGCGGCGCTGGTCGAGGCCGGCGTCGATCTGGTCGTCGTCGATACCGCGCACGGCCACAGCAAGGGCGTGATCGACCGCGTCGCGCAGATCAAGAAGAAATACGGCGACAAGCTGCAGGTCGTCGGCGGCAACATTGCGACCGGCGACGCCGCGCTCGCGCTCGCCAAGGCCGGTGCCGACGCGGTGAAAGTCGGCATCGGCCCCGGCTCGATCTGCACGACGCGCATCGTCGCCGGCGTCGGCGTGCCGCAGATCAGCGCGGTGATGAGCGTCGCCGAGGCACTGAAGAAATCCGGTCTGCCGCTGATCTCCGACGGCGGCGTCCGCTACTCCGGCGATTTCGCGAAAGCGATCGCCGCCGGCGCGTCGGCGGTGATGGTCGGCTCGATGCTGGCCGGCACCGAGAAAGCGCCGGGCGAGGTCGAGCTCTTCCAGGGCCGCTCGTACAAGTCGTATCGCGGCATGGGCTCGATGGGCGCGATGGGCGGCGCGAACGGTTCCAAGGACCGTTATTTCCAGGACACGACGACCGAAGTCGAGAAGCTGGTGCCGGAAGGCATCGAAGGCCGCGTGCCGTACAAGGGGCCGATGGCGGCGATCATCCATCAGATGATCGGCGGCCTGCGCGCGAGCATGGGCTACACCGGCTGCAAGAGCATCGAGGAAATGCGCACGCAGACGCAGTTCGTGAAGATCACCGGCGCCGGCATCAAGGAATCGCATGTGCACGATGTGACGATCACCAAGGAAGCGCCGAATTACCGCGTCGAGTGAAGACGTGAGGCGCGAGGTGCGAGACGTGAGGCGCAAACGTCGCTGCCCTGGTTGTCTGCTTCTTGCGCCTCACCCCTCACGCCTTGCGCCTCACGCATGAACATCCATTCCGACAAGATCCTCATCCTCGATTTCGGCTCGCAGCTGACGCAGCTGATCGCGCGCCGCGTGCGCGAGCTCGGCGTCTATTGCGAACTGCATCCCTGGGACATCGACGACGCGACGGTGCGCGCGTTCGCGCCCAAGGGCGTGATCCTGTCCGGCAGCCCGGAATCGGTCGCTGCCGAAGGCTCGCCGCGCGTGCCGGATGCGGTCTGGCAACTCGGCGTGCCGGTACTCGGCATCTGCTACGGCATGCAGGTGATGGCGCATCACTTCGGCGGCATCGTCGAGCCGCACGACCAGAAGGAATTCGGTTACGCCGAAGTGCGCGCACGCGGCCATTCGCAGCTGCTGCGCGACATCGAGGATCGCGTCAACGCCGAAGGCCACGGCCTGCTCGACGTGTGGATGAGCCACGGCGATCGCGTCGTGCAACTGCCGGAAGGCTTCAAGTGCATCGCGTCGACGCCGGATCTGCCGCTGGCCGGCATGGCCGACGAGACGCGCCGTTACTACGGTCTGCAGTTCCACGCCGAGGTCACGCATACCAAACAGGGCGCACGCATCTACTCACGCTTCGTCCACGACATCTGCGGTTGCGGCGACGCGTGGAAGCCGGACAGCATCATCGACGATGCGATCGCGCGCGTGCGCGCGCAGGTCGGCGACGGTCACGTGCTGCTCGGCCTGTCCGGCGGCGTCGATTCGTCGGTCGTCGCGGCGCTGCTGCACAAGGCGATCGGTGCGCAGCTGACCTGCGTGTTCGTCGACCACGGCCTGCTGCGCCACCACGAAGGCGATCAGGTGATGCGCATCTTCGCCGACCATCTCGGCGTCAAGGTGATCCGCGTCAATGCCGAGGAACGTTTTCTCGCCGCGCTGAAAGGCGTCAGCGATCCGGAAGCCAAACGCAAGATCATCGGCAAGCTGTTCGTCGACGTGTTCGACGAGGAGTCGGCGAAGATCGAAAACGTGCAGTTCCTCGCGCAGGGCACGATCTATCCTGACGTGATCGAATCGGCCGGCAGCAAGACCGGCAAGGCGCACGTCATCAAGAGCCACCACAACGTCGGCGGCCTGCCCGAGCACATGAAGCTCAAGCTGGTCGAGCCGCTGCGCGAGCTGTTCAAGGACGAGGTGCGCCGGATCGGCGTCGAACTCGGCCTGCCGCACGAGATGGTCTACCGCCATCCGTTCCCCGGCCCGGGCCTCGGCGTGCGCATCCTCGGCGAAGTGACCAAGCACGCCGCCGACACGCTGCGCCTCGCCGATCACATCTTCATCGAGGAACTGCGCAAGGCCGGCTGGTACGACAAGACCAGCCAGGCGTTCGCCGTCTACCTGCCGGTGAAGTCGGTTGGCGTGACCGGCGACGGCCGCCGCTACGAACCGGTCATCGCGCTGCGCGCCGTCGAGACGATCGACTTCATGACCGCGCATTGGGCGCATCTGCCGTACGAACTGCTCGATGTCTGTTCGCGGCGCATCGTCAACGAGATCAGCGGCGTCTCGCGCGTCGTCTACGACGTCTCCGGCAAACCGCCGGCGACGATCGAGTGGGAGTAGCAGCCCGAGCAGCGTGGAGGGGCCCCATGCGGAGCATGGGGATCCAGCGTCGCGAGGGCTGCATCGAGAGATGCAGGTCGGATTGTTGTCGTCTCTCGTTATCCAAATGTCAGCGTGGAGGGGCCGCGTAGCTGGGGATGCTAGCGTCGCGAGGAGCGCGATCGAGAGATGAACGTTCATCAAAATATCGAACGCGATCTCCAGCCATCGTCATTGCGAGCGTAGCGAAGCAATCCGGCAGCGCCATCAGATCGGGCGACGCACTGGATTGCTTCGTCGCTGCGCTCCTCGCAATGACGATGCGGGGCTTATCTGAGGCCGTCCCCAACGAATTTGCCGGCGTTTTTCGCGGTGATAGACTCGTCGCGGACCTGCTTTGAGGAACGGCCTGATGCGCATTCTGCCGATCGGTCGGGCGATGTATTCGCGGCACGCGCGAAGCGATGACTGACGTCATCATCGCCCGCGCATTGCACGTGCTCGCCGTCGTGGTCTGGATCGGCGGCGTGTCGATGGCGACGACCGTCGTGCTGCCGGCCGTACGGCGCGGCCAACTGGGCAGCGACCGGCTGCCGTCGTTCGAGGCGATCGAGCGCCGCTTCATCTGGCAGGCGCGCACCGCGGTCGCGATCGTCGGCTTCACCGGCTTCTACATGAGCGCGCGGCTCCATCTGTGGGAGCGGTTTCGTCACGCCGATTTCTGGTGGATGCACGCGATGGTGGCGGTCTGGACCTTGTTCGTCCTGCTGCTGTTCGTCGCCGAACCGTTCATCCTGCATCGCCATCTGCACGGCTGGGCCGCGCGCCGGCCGGCGGCCACTTTCGCCTGGCTGCATCGCGTGCACTGGCTGCTGCTCGTGTTGAGCCTCATCACCGTCTTCGGCGCAGTCGCGGGCAGTCGCGGCTGGCCGGTTTTCTGAACGACGACGCGGAGGGGCCCATGGATGCCGAGCATATCGATCAGCCCGTCGAGGACGCGGTCAGCAACGTCCTCAAATGGGTGCTGCTGGTCGTCGCGATCGCGACGTTCGCGCTGATGGGCTTGGCGACGGTCGCGACCTATCGGCAGGCACCGCCACAACCCGAGCGCTTCGTCACCGGTGACGGCACGCTGCTGATGACGGGCGACGACATCGTCGCCGGCAAGGGCGGCTTCCAGAAAGCCGACCTGATGGATTACGGCAGCATCTACGGCATGGGCTCTTATTACGGCGAGGACTACACGGCCTCGGTACTGGTGCGGCTCGCGAAGATCACGCGCGACAACATCGCGCGGGCGAAGACATCGCAGCCGTTCGACGAGCTGACGCCCGACCAGCAGGCCGCGACGACGCGCGCGATGCAGAGCGAGTTGCAGGCGATCGACCTGACGAAAGCCGAGGTCGTCGTCTCGCAGCCGCTTGGCGCGGCGATCGCCACGGTTCGTGACCAGGTCGCCGCGGCGCTTGCCGTCGCCGATCCGGAAACCGGTTGGGTGCCGGCATACAGCCTCAGTCAGGAACTCGCCAGACAGACGGCCGACTTTCTTGTCTATTCGTCGTTGACGACGGTCGCGCGCCGTCCCGGCTTGAGCTGGTCGTGGACCGAGAACTGGCCTTACGAGCCGCTGGTCGGCAACACGCCGACGCGCAATACCTTCGCGTGGACGTGGATCAGTTTCTGCTTCACGTTCTTCGCGTTCGGCATCGTGATCTTCATCTACGAGTTCTTCCTCAGCGCGCCCGACGACGCGCCGATGGATCCGGTGCTGGCCGGCTTCCGGCCGCTGACGCCGAGCCAGAAGCGGGTCTGGAAGTACTTCCTCGCCGTCGCCGCGCTGCTGCTCGTGCAGATCGCGGCCGGCACGATCATGGCGCACTCGTACTACGACCGCAGCGGCTTTTACGGCATCGCGATCAACGACTGGCTGCCGTTCAACTTCCTGCGCTCTCTCCACATCCAGGCGCCGATCGTCTGGATCGGCCTGTCGTGGATCGGCGCCGCGCTGTTCCTCGCGCCGGCGATCGCCGGCGGCCAAGAGGCGAAGGGTCAGGGTTGGATGGTCGAGCTGTTGTTCTGGGTCACGCTGCTGGTCGTCGCCGGCGCGCTAGTCGGCAATTACCTCGGCATCATGGGCGTGATCGACAAGGGCTGGTTCTGGTTCGGCAACCAGGGGTTGTCGTACATCCAGCTCGGGCGTTTCTGGCAGATCGGCTTCTTCCTCGGTCTGTCGCTGTGGAGCCTGCTGGTGATGCGCGCGCTGTGGCCGACGGCGACGCGTTGGTGGAAGGCCGCCGGTCAGTTCTGGCGCGGCCGCATCCGACTCGAACATCTGATCTGGGCCGCGACCATCAACATCGCCGTGCTCTATGCGTTCGGCATGATCCCGCTGACCGGCATCGAGAAGTCGTTCACGATCACCGATTTCTGGCGCTGGTGGGTCGTCCATCTCTGGGTCGAGCAGTCGTTCGAATTCTTCGCCGCGGCGATGAGCGCGTACCTGCTGATGGCGGTCGGCCTGGTCTCGCGCAAGCTTGCCGAACGCGCGACCTATTTCGAACTGATCCTGATCTTCCTCGGCGGCGTGATCGGCACCGGCCATCATCTGTACTGGGCGGGCGGGCCGAGCATGTGGGTGCCGATGGGCAGCATGTTCTCGTTCATCGAGGTGCTGCCGCTGGTGCTGCTGATCATCGAGGCGATCAACCATTACCGTCTGATCCGTGCGCACCAGACGTTCAAATACCGGCTCGCATACGCGTACGTCATCGGCGCCGCGTTCTGGAACTTCGTCGGCGCCGGCGTGTTCGGCGGCGGCACGCTCAACGCGCCGCTTGTCAACTATTACGAGCACGGCACCTTCCTGACGCTCAACCACGCCCATACCGCGCTGTTCGGCGCGTTCGGCGAACTGGCGATCGGACTGATCTATTTCTGCCTGCGCTACATCCATGCCGAACGCCCCGGCTTCAGCGAGAAGGCGGGTTTCTGGGCGTTCTGGTGCTACAACGGCGGTCTGGTGTTGTGGATCGTGCTCAACTTCTTCCCGATCGGCTGGCCGCAACTCGACGCTGTCTACGAACACGGTCTCGCTTATGCGCGCAGCATCGAGTTCTACAGCACCACGCTGTTCTGGCAGTGGATGCGCTTGCCGGGCGACGTGGTGTTCGCGCTCGGCGCGTTGCTGATGGCCTGGGATTTCATCGTCAAGCTGCGGCCGCTGTATCCGCCGGCACTCGACCGGCTGCTGTTCCGCAAGCCGCTGCCGCCGGCCGGCGAATGACGAAGCGCTAACTGCCGGGCGCAAGCGGCACGACGAAAATCTGCTGCGTGCGATCGCGCTGCAGCCGCGCGGCGCGACGCGTGCTGCTGAAGACGAGCACGCCGCCGCTGGTCGCCGGCCAGGTGTTGATGCCCGGCGAGACGAGCAGCGTGCCGGCGTCCCAGCCGCCGGCTTCGAGCCGCGCGGTCATCACGCGCCAGCGCCAGTCGGCGGCGCGCGAGTCGTACCAGACCGCGCGCACGCGGCCGTCGGCGTCGATGCCGAGGCGCGGATACTGGCTCATCGCCTGCGCGTCCGGCGCGAGTGTCTGTGGTTCATCGAAGTTCGCGCCGCCGTCGCTTGAGCGCGCGGCTTGCACCGACAGGTTCGCTCCCGACGCCTTCAATTCCTTGCGATCCCACGCCGCGACCAGCGTGCCGTCGGCGGCGAACGCGAGCGCCGGATGGCGGTCGGCCATCGCCGGATCGCCGAGCGTGCGGATCGCGCTCCAGTCGTCGGCATCGGCAGCGCGTGTGCGCAGCTCGATCTGCCAGTCGTCCGGATCGCTGCCTTCGCCGACGCCGGTCGCGCCGGTCCACAGCGGATCGGCGTCGTCGCGGTCGTCCTGCCAGGCGACGGCGAGCGTGCCGTCGGGCGCGACCGCGAGCGCCGGCCACACCGACGCCGGATAACGCGCGCTGCGGCTGTCGAGCAGATTCGCGGCGACGATGGTCTTGCCGTCGCGCGACAGATTGGCCGGCGCCGCGTCGCGGCCGACGACCTGCAGCATCACGTCGAACGGCGCGCCGCTGCGGATTTCCTGCCAGGCGACGACCGGCAGGCCATCGTGCGTGATCGCGACGACCGGATGCTCGGCGCGGCCGTCGGGGTCGCGGACGTTTTCGATCGGCAGCCAGCTCGCACCGCCATCGTTCGAACGACGCAGGCGGATGCCGGGGCGGTGCGGCACTTCGCCGGCCGATTCGTCCTGCCAGACGACGAACACCTGCGCGCCGTCGCTCGCGACACGCGCAAAGCGCGCGGTCGTCGACGGGTCGCTGATCACCTGTGGCGGCGCGCGCCACTGGCCGTCGCGACCACGCGCGCGATAGACGATGCGGCTGGCATCGTGATCGTGCGTTTCGAGCACGACGTGCGCGACGCCGTCGTCGCTCGCGACATCGGCGAAGCCGGCGTAGCGGCCGCGCGCGCCGGCGACCCATTGCGCATCGTCATCGGCGCCGATCGCGGCCGGCAGCGGAAGTTCCGGTTGCGCGGTGACCGGCTGCGGCGCGATGAAGATCGGCGAGACGATCGCGCGCAACTGGTCGACGAGCTTGAGCTGTGCGGTGAGGCCGGCAGCAGTGGTGAGCTGGCTGGTGTCGATGCCGGCGGCGAGACCGATGCCGCGGACTTCGGCACGAATCCAGTCCGGCGCATCCGGCGCGTCGAGTTCGACGTCGAAATCCTGGTCGACGCGCGTCGGCACGAATTGCCGCACGGCGCCGGCGCTGCGGCCCGGCGCGCGATACAGCACGACGGTGTCGCCGATGCCGCGCTGCACGCGCACGCGCAGACGGACGTGCGTGCCGGCCGGCACGGTCAGCTCGTCGCCGCCGATCGCTTCGAACACGCCGTCGCCGTCGGCATCCGCGGCCAGCGTGACGCGCGGCGCCAGCGCATCCGGCGTGATGCTGACGCGACCGCGATGCAGCGCGTCGAGAATGCCGCGCGTGCCGGTACTGCTCGCATAGACCTCGGTCGTCGGCGAGCCGGGGCCGGCGAGCGCCCACAGTTCGATGAAGTGATCGTCGCTGCCGCCGGAAATGCCGAAGCGAAAACCCGCGTTCCAGCGATTCTCGCAATAGTCGATCTCGGCGTCGGGATCGCTCGCGCGGTTCCACGCTTCGACCAGATCGACGCCCTGCGCGCTGGCGCGCGCGTTCGGCGTGCCGTCGTCGTCGGTCTCGCCGTCGTCGGGATGCGCGGTGACCCACACCGCGTCCTGGCTGTGCGCGTCCCAGATCGACTGCTGGACGTTGTAGAAATCCGGCATGCCGTCGGGATTCACGCCCTGCACGACGGTGTCGACCGCGCCGTGCACCGGCGCGTGCGGGCTGCCGTTGGCTTCCTCGCCGCGCAGCAACAGCAGCTTGTCGGACTGCCACAGCGGATCGTAATGCTGATCGTAGGTGCGATGATCGGTGAGGCTCGCGAAGTCCAGTCCGACGCGTTCGGCCTCGCCGATCTGCGCACTGACCGGATTGTTGCCCGGTGCGGCCTGGCTGATCAGCTGGCGCGGCAGGCTGCCGTCCGACGAGTGATCGTCGTGGATATGCAGATCGCCCTTCAGCCATTGCCCTTGCGGCGCATCGCCGGCCGGCGGTGCGAAATTCGCGACGAGCTGCTGCGCGCCGTCGACCGTCACGACGCAGTCGCGATCGCCGCTGCACGCGCCGCTCCAGCCCGCGAATCGCGCGTCGCCGGCCGGCACCGCGATCAGCGTGACTTGCGTGCCGGCCGGAAAATCGGCGACGCAATCGACGCGGCAGTCGATTCCGTCCGGCATCGAATGCACGTCACCGTCGCCGCTGACGGTCACGTTCAGCGTCGATTTCGCGGCCGACGACACGCCGTCGACCGGTTGCGAACTGCCGCAGGCCGACAACAGCAATGCGCCTGCGCCCGACGCGGCGAGCGCCACAAGCCGCCACGAAAGACGATGCGCGCGCACGCGCGGTGACGGCGTGCGAATCCGGTGATTCGACATGGCTTCGATGCTCCCCCAAGCGCGAAGTCGGCGCCGCGGTGCGCGGCGCGTGTGCAAACGATACCGCAGTGACGCGGCGAGGCGTTTGCGATGCGCGGCATGCTATGGCGCCGTCGCGTCCGTTTGATGACGCCGCGATTGCGCGCGCGTCGCGATCAGCGCGATGGCGGGCCGGCGACGCGCGGCGCGGCGCGGCGTTCGCGAAAGAACGTGCGCAGTGTTTCACCGCATTCGCGTTCGAGCACGCCGCCCTGCCAGACCGGCCGGTGGTTGAGGCGCGGTTTTGCAATGATGTCGTAATGCGAACAGACAGCGCCGGCCTTCGGATCGAACGCGCCGAACACCAGACGGCCGACGCGCGCATGCACGATCGCGCCGGCGCACATCACGCACGGCTCCAGCGTCACATACAGCGTCGTGCCGGTCAGACGGTAGTTGCCGAGTGTCTGCGCGGCGGCGCGCATCGCCAGCATCTCGGCATGCGCGCTCGGATCGTGCGTGCCGATCGGCCGATTCCAGCCTTCGCCGACGATGCGCTCGCCGTGCACGACGAGCGCGCCGACCGGCACTTCGCCGGCCTGCCGCGCGCGCCGCGCGAGCAGCAGCGCATGGCGCATGAAGACTTCGTCGCGTGCGGCCGCGTCGACCATCGCCGGCGCTTCAGTGCTCGGCGAGTTCGAGCAATGCCGCGGTGCCGAGATGGCCGCGTTCGCGTGCGATCTCCGCCGCCGTCTTGCCGTCCTCGGTGCGTGCATTGCGATCGACGCCGCGCGCGATCAGCAGTTTGACGAGCCCGTCGAAACCGCGCGAAGCGGCCAGATGCAGCGCCGTGACCTGCGTGCCGCCGACATGATGGACGTCGGCGCCGAGCGCGATCAGCAGCGGCGCGAGGCTTTCGCCGGCCGCGCCGGCGATCGCTGCATGCATCGGCGTGTTCGCCATCGGATTGGTCGACAGCGCATCGAGCGATGCGCCGAGGCCGATCAGCGTCAGCGCCGCGCGCTTGGCGCCGAGAAACGCCGCGAGGTGCAGCGGCGTCCAGCCGTCGACGCTGTGCGACTGCAGCGCGCCCGGATCGGCGAGCGTGAGTTCGGCGACGCGCCGTGCATCGTCGGACGCGGCGGCCTCGAACAGATCGAGCGGCCGGAAACCGGCCAGCAGCCGCGCGATGTCCGGCGCGCCGTTGTAGAGCGCGAACAGCAGCGGTGACAGCCCGCCGGGCAGCGGATCGGTGGCCTGCGAAGCATCGCGTTCGAGCGCCGCCTGCGCGGCGGCGAGATCGCGGTTCTGGATGGCCAGCATCAGCGGGCGCACGGCGCTCATCGAAAATCCTTCGGGCGAAACGGACGCGCAGCCTAGCGGCGAAACCGCCGCGCCTCAATCCCGCCGCGTTTGACGCTATCCGGAGCGCTGACTATCATTCCGCCCCCTCGGACGGTTAGCTCAGCGGTAGAGCATCGCCTTCACACGGCGGGGGTCGGGGGTTCGAAACCCTCACCGTCCACCAGGATTTCATGCAAAAGCCCCCGGCATCGAAAGGTGCCGGGGGCTTTGTTTTTTCACCGGTTATCTCCATTCCGAGATGCGGACTACAGCGCGAAGAGGCGAGTAGTGCGCAGTCGCGACGGTCTCTGAGACCGGATTGAGACCGGAAAGAGACCAAGCTGAGACCGAGCAAAGCGCTATTTCCCTCGCTTTGACCCTTGCACGGGTTTGGACTCATCAGTCGGCTCGTCGACGAATTCAAACAGGTCCGCAATTTCGCAGCCAAAGAGGCGGCACAAAGCGTCTATCGCTTCGATGTCGATTCGGGTCGCGGTCTCCTTGTAAAGCATCGAAATCATGTTCCGGTGAATTCCGGTCTCCCGCGCGACATCAATCGCCTTGAGCTTCCGCTCTCCCATGAGCCGTGACAGGTGGCAGCGAATCATTCTTCGGAATCCAATGTCGCTCAGAACGACAAAAAGGTGTTGCATTCGGCAAAAAGCCATGTAGAATGTCATTCAGAGCGACATATTGCTGACTAACACAGCGATATGCCGTCTAGACCGACAAACTCCGGAGAAGTATATGGCCGACGTTACCTATCTGACTACTGAAGAGTTGGCGGCGCGAATCAAATACGACGCCCGCACGATCCGTGAACGACTGAAGGACTCGGTCCTGCTGGAGGGACGCCATTACATCCGCCCTTTCGGTGGAAGAAAGATTCTCTTTATCTGGGAAGTCATCAAAGATGACATGGGCATGCCGACGACTGTGCGTCCTGCCTTCTCAATTCCCATGGCGTCGGGCGGCGTCTGCCATGGCTAGCATTAACGCGCGTGGTGGCAAGCTGTTTTTCGATTTCCGATTTCGCAGAATTCGCTGCCGCGAGTACACGAACCTCGCGGACAACTCGCTCAATCGTCGAAAGATGGAA
>DASSVA010000245.1:0-3799 GCA_035706385.1 Solimonas sp.
GTTCTGGTCGGACCAGTACGATCTCAAGCTGCAGATGGTCGGGCTGTCGCAGGGCTTTGATCAGATCGTCATCCGCGGCGACATCAACGGCGAATCGTTCTCGGCGTTCTATCTGAAGGACGGCATCGTCATTTCCGCCGACGCCGTCAACCGGCCGCAGGAATTCATGATCGCCAAGAAGCTCGTCGGTGAGCGCATGAAGGTCGATGCGGCGCAGCTCGCGGACGAAGGTTTCGCGCTGAAAAGCCTGCTTCAGCCGGCTGCCTGAGACGGCCGGCGTGATGGCGCTGACGGGCGGTTGCGGAGGGCGCCGCCGCTTCAGCAACCAGACAGCAGACCAAGGCCGGGCTTCACGGATCATAAAATGACCGGCATTATTCGGGCTGCCGTCTTCACCCCCAAGCAAAAAGAGGTCCATTGCTGATGCGTATTTCCCTGATTCCTCTCGTGGCCGGTGCCGCGCTGCTGCTCGGTACCACCGCCGGCTTTGCTGCCGACGCATTGCGTCCTGAGGTCGGTGAGCCGCTTCAGAATGCGCAGACCGCACTGAAGGCCAAGAACTACCGTGAGGCGCTGGCCGACGTCGGCGCCGCCGAAAAGGTCGGCGGGCTGACGCCGTATGAGAGCTACATCATCGATCGCATGCGCGCCGCCGCCGCGACCGGTGCCGGCGACGAGGCGACCGCGATTAAGGCCTACGAATCGGCGCTGGCGTCGCCGAAGTTCCCGGCTGGCGAAAAGCTGCAGACCTACGATGTGATCGCCAAGCTCGCCTACGCCGGCAAGAACTATACGAAGGCCGCCGACTACATCAAGAAGTATCGTGCGGCCGGTGGCAACAGCGCGCAGACGCTGGCGCTGCTGCCGCAGACGCTGTATCTCGCCAACGACCTGAGCGGCGCGCAGCAGGAACTGAACGCGCAACTGGCGAAGATCGAGAAGGCCGGCCAGAAGCCGACCGAAACCCAGCTTGAAATGCTGGCGTCGATCGCGATCAAGAAAAAGGACAACGCCGGCTACATCGCGGCTCTGGAAAAGCTCGTCGCCTATTATCCGAAGCCGAACTACTGGCTCGATCTGATCGCGCGGACCGCGAACAAGCCCGGCTTCTCGCCGCGTCTCACGCTCGATACCTATCGCCTGAAAATGGCGACCGACACGATGGACAAGACCGGTGACTTCATGGAAGCGGCGCAGCTCGCGTTGCAGGCCGGCTTCCCGGGCGAAGCACAGCGGTATGTCGATCTCGGTTACGCGAAGAAACTGCTCGGCACCGGCTCGGACGCCAGCCGCCACAACCGCCTCAAGGAGCTCGTCGCCAAGAAGGTCGCCGAGGACAAGCCGGCGCTGGCGGCAGGCGACAAGGAAGCCGCGAATCAGGCGAGCGGCGATGCGCTGGTCAACGCCGGCCTCAATCACGTCGGCTACGGCGATGCCGCGGCGGGCGTGAAGCTGATCGAGCAGGGCATCAAGAAGGATGCGCTGAAGAAGCCGGACGAAGCCCAGTTGCATCTGGGTTATGCGCAGATGATGGCCGGACAGAAGGACGCGGCGGCCAGGACGCTGCGTGCGGTGCGCACCGCGGACGGTTCGGTCGCGCTGGCGCGCCTGTACATCCTGATGCTGCGTTCGCACTGAGCGCTGCGGGATCCGAAAAAGGCGCGCCCGGACGGCGCGCCTTTTTTTGTTGCGAATGCCCCCGTCATTGCGAGCCGCGCAGCGGTGAGGCAATCCAGATACACCGCCAGATCGGGCTGCGCCGCTGGATTGCTTCGTTGCCTGCGGCTCCTCGCAATGACGGATTCAAGCTGGGCCACCATCTGCTCAGCGGCGGCCGTGCCGCCGACGCGCATTGCTATACTGGCGACCGCACGCCCTTGCGCGTGCAGAGCGATCCCGCCGCCGCGCGGGATTTTTTCGTTGACTCCACGGTTGCGTCGCCGTCACAGACGCTGAGGCTTTGCGATGTCCACGTCCGTCACGCGCCAGACCTTCGACGAGGTCATGGTTCCGAATTATTCGCCTGCGGAAGTCATTCCCGTGCGCGGTCAGGGATCGCGCTGGTGGGATCAGCAGGGACGCGAGTATGTCGATTTCGCCGGCGGTATCGCGGTGACCGTGCTCGGTCACGCGCATCCGGCGATGGTCCGCGCGCTCGACGAGCAGGCACGCAAACTCTGGCATCTGTCGAACGTCGTCACCAACGAGCCGGCGCTCAGGCTGGCACAGCGTCTGACCGAACTGACGTTCGCCGAACGCGTGTTCTTCTGCAATTCCGGCGGCGAGGCCAACGAGGCCGCGTTCAAGCTCGCGCGTCGCTGGGCCAGCACGAATTTCGGACCGAAGAAGCACACGATCATTGCGTTCGACAACGCGTTCCACGGCCGCACGCTGTTCACGGTCTGCGTCGGCGGCCAGCCGAAATACACGCAGGGCTTCGAACCGTTGCCGGGCGGCATCCGCCATCTGCCGTTCAATGACGTCGCGGCGCTGGAAGCGGCGATGAACGACGATGTCTGCGCGGTGGTCATGGAGCCGATCCAGGGCGAGGGCGGCCTGACGCCGGCCACAAAGGAATTCGCGCAAGCGGCGCGTGCCCTGTGCGACAAGCACCAGGCGCTGCTGGTGTTCGACGAGGTGCAGACCGGCAACGGCCGCACCGGCACGCTGTACGCATACGAGCAGCTCGGCGTGACGCCGGACGTGATGACGACCGCCAAGGGTCTCGGCGGCGGCTTTCCGATCGGCGCGATGCTGACGACCACGGAGATCGCCAAGGCACTGGCGTTCGGCACGCACGGCTCGACCTATGGCGGCAATCCGCTCGCCTGCGCGGTCGCCGGCGCGGTGCTCGACGAGCTTTGCAAGCCGGAACTGAAGGCCAACGTGCAGGCCCGTTCGCAACAGCTGAAAGCCGGTCTTGCCGAGCTGTCGCAGCGCTACGGCCTGTTCGGCGCGCCGCGCGGCAACGGCCTGCTGATCGGCGTGACGGTCGCCGACGCATGGAAAGGCAAGGCCAAGGCGATCGTCAGCGCGGCGCTCGCCGAAGGGCTGTGGCTGCTGGTCGCCGGTCCGGACGTGCTGCGTTTCGCGCCGGCGCTGAACATCGGCGAGGACGATGTGCGCGAAGGACTGAAGCGTCTCGACGGCGTACTCGCGAAACTCGCCGGCTGATCCGCGAACGTTGCGGCAAAGCAAAAGGGGCGGCCCTCGCGGGCCGCCCCTTTCTTTTTGCATCCGTGTCGTGGTGTCGTTGTCCGACACCACGACATGGCTGAACTACGGCGCGGTGGCCGCCTCGGCCGGACCCGCCGCGCAGGCTCCGTACAGCCGGTAGCTGCTCAGCGCGGTGAGCAGACCCGTGTTGAACGTGATCTGCACCGCATCGAAGTCCTTCGTGGTCTTGCTGATGAACACCGGATGCGCGGCGACACCGTCGCTACCCGTCAACGAGGTGCCGAGCAGATCGAGGCGCAGCGGCGTCAGCGGATTGCTGCTCGTATCGCCCGTCGGCTTGCCGCCCTTCAGGGTCTGCACGACGATCTGGCTGCCGATACTGGCCGTCAGCGCCGAGCCGTTTTCGGCGGCCAGGACGAAGCCGGCACTCGGGCCTGCCGGGAACCCGGCGAACGGTACCGGAGCCGTGGCGGTGACGGTGAGCGACGCGTTGAGCAGCGTGAGCGGCAGATAAACGTGGCCGTAGGTCGATGGCTGCGCGTCGATGACCCCGCCGAGATTGCTCGCCGAGCAGGTCACGCACAGGCCGGACAGGGTCGATTCGATCGTCGCGTTCTGCAGC
>DASSVA010000246.1:0-6039 GCA_035706385.1 Solimonas sp.
GAGTTTCGGCCGCGCCCTTCCCGGCGAGCATCGCAGGGTATCGCCGCGCAGCGGCGACGCAGAGCCAGGGGTGCCCTTTCTTTTGGTGACTTTTCTTTGGGCATGCAAAGAAAAGTCACTCGCGCCGCAGCGCGAAACAAAAAGCTCAATCAAGCACGAGCCGATCGGCCCGCCGCTACTTGCCAGTCTTCCCCGCGACAGTCCGCTTCTTCCTCGCAGCGCTCGACGCTTTCTTCGCCACGCCACGCGGCGCCTTGGCCGCGGCCTTCTCGTCGAGCACTTTCCTGATGTGCTCACTGTCTTCCAGCAACTCGAACTGATCGGAGATCAGCTCGCCGATCTGGCGGTTGATGCGGCGGATCGCGTCGTAGACGGTGCCGATCGTGCGCTGCTGCTTTTCCTTGAGTTTCAGCTTGTCGTCGTCGAGCAGGCCGGATTTCTCCAGCATCTCGAACGGCAGCGCGGCGATCTGCTGGTGGACGGCCTCGACCGAGGTCGCGCCGCGGTCGACGGCCTGCTGCACCAGGTCCTTGAGAAGCTCGATTCGTTGCAGCGATTTCATCGGGCGTTTCACGTTTCGGCGAGAACCGGGGCGGTCCGCCGTGACGGTAGCGCATGGCGGAACACTTTGCCCAGCACCGTGCCGTACTGCCGCCAGAAGCTCGCGGTGTTGTAGGCGATGCCGTACTTCGCGCAGATCGCCTCGACGCGCGGTGCGATCTCGGCATAACGGTGCGCCGGCATGTCCGGGAACAGATGGTGTTCGATCTGATGGCTGAGGTGGCCGCTGAGAATGTGGAAGGCGCGGCCGCCTTCGATGTTCGCCGAACCGCAGAGCTGACGGTAATACCAGTCGCCGCGCGTTTCGTGCTCGCTGTCGGCTTCGCTGAACACCTGCGTGCCTTCCGGGAAGTGGCCGCAGAAGATGATCGCGTATGACCACAGGTTGCGGATCAGGTTGGCGAGCAGGTTGGCGAGCAGCACGCGCGGCGCGTTCCAGAACGTCAGCAGCGGGAACAGCACGTAATCCTTGATCAGCTGTTTGCGGATTTTCTTGTGGAACGGCTTCGAGCGCGCTTTGAATTCCTGCCAGCTCATCCGCCCGTCGAGCAACCGCTCGGCGCCGATGTCGTGGCCGCCGACGCCGAACTCGAACGCCAGCGCGAGGATCGCGTTCCACACCGGTTGCAGCGCGAAGAACGGATGCCATTTCTGCGCGTCGGACATGCGCAGGATCGTGTAGCCGAAATCGCGGTCCTTGCCGAGGATGTTGGTGTAGGTGTGATGTTCGTAATTGTGGAAATGGCGCCACATGCCGGCGTCGCAGACGTTGTCCCATTCGTAGCGCTGCGAGTTCAGCGCCGGATCGTTGGTCCAGTCGTACTGGCCGTGCATGACGTTGTGGCCGATCTCCATGTTCTCGACGATCTTGGCGTGCGCGAGCGCGGCGACGCCGGCGACGAACGTCAGCGGATCGAAGCCGAGGCCGATCATCGCGCGGCCGGCGATCGCGCTGCCGCGCGCGCGGCGGATCATCCTGCGGATATGCGCGACGTCTTTTTCGCCGAGCGACGCGAACACGTCGTCGCGGACGGCGTCGAGGTCGGCCTGCAGCGCGGCGGCGTCGCTGCGGCTCAGGCGTTTGCGGTTCAATGTGCTCATGGTTCAGAGGTCCAGTTCGAGGTCGCTGCGGGGCGTGCTGACGCACAGGCGGATCCACTCGTCGCCGTTGCCGGAGCGTTCACCGGTGACGAGGTTTTCGACGGTGCCGCTGCGCTTGTGGCAGAGGCAGGTCCGGCAGACGCCGATGCGGCAGCCGTATGCGGGGTTCAGGCCGGCGCGCTCGGCGGCCGGCAGCAGCGCTTCGCCGGCTTCGGTATTGAACACGCGTTCGGATCGGGCGCAGCGGACTTCTGCCGCTTCGCCACCTTCGAGGCGCTGCGGGGCGGCGCCGAAGCGTTCGAGGTGCAGCGTTCCGGCGCAGCTCTTTTCGCGCCAATGTGTCTCGATGCCGGCCATGAACGCGGCCGGTCCGCACAGCCAGGTGTCGCGTTCACTGTGGTCGGCGACCGTGGCGAGCAGCGCGTCCGGCGTCGGCCGGCCCTGATCGGCGCTGTGCCAGTGCGTGATCCGCAGCGCCGGCCAGTCGCGCGCCAGTTCGCGCAATTCCGAAGCGAAGATCTGATCGCCGGCGTCGCGGCAGACATGGACGAGCCGGACATCGTGTGCGAAACGGCCGGCGCGGTGACGCGCGCGCAGTTCGTGCAGCAGTGCGAGCATCGGCGTGATGCCGCTGCCGGCGCTGAGCAGCAGCACCGGTCCGCAATCGTCGGGCAGCACGAAATCGCCGCCGGCATCGCCGAGCGTGACGATGTCACCGACCCTCAGATGATCATGCAGCCAGTTCGAAACCCGGCCGTCCTTCTGGCGTTTGACGGTCAGCGTCAGCAGGCCGGGAACGGCCGGATCGCAGGACAGGCTGTAGACGCGCGTCTCGCGCACGCCGTCGATCTCGACGCTGATCGGCACATGCTGGCCGGCGCGAAAGCCTTTCCAGAGGCGGTTCGCACGCAGCCAGAGGCTGACGGCGTCGGCGGTCTGCGGTTCGCGGCCGATGACTTCGGCGCGGATTTCGGTCAGCGACCAGCGCGGGTTGGCGAGCGCGAGCAGATCGTTGAGCGCATCGGTATCGTTCAGCGGATGGAGCCAGGATGCACGCAGCAGACGGGCGGCATGGTCACGGAAGCGGGACGGCGATATCGGCATGGCGTTCAGTGAGTGAACAAGTGTGCACATATGGTTGCTGCGCCGCGGCAAATTGTCAACAGTCGTTCACTGAAATTATGAAATCACCTTATTTTTTCATTTAACTATTTGTCGTAATTGATGTTATATTTGTGAACATGCCAGCACGGAAGAAGCTCGAATCGACGCCGGGGACGGAAATCCCGGGGGGCGGCCGCGGTGCGCGCAAGCAATTGACCCGTGAGCGCCTGCTCGACGCCGCACTGACGCTGATGAATGGCGGCCACAGCTTTCCGAGCCTCAGCCTGCGCGAGGTGACACGCGAGGCCGGCGTCGTGCCGACCGCGTTCTACCGGCATTTCCGCGACATGGACGAGCTCGGGCTGGCGCTCGTCGAGGAATGTGGCCTGACGCTGCGGCGGCTGCTGCGCGAGGTGCGCAAGGCTGGCGTGCCGACGACCGACATCATTCGCCATTCGGTCGCGATCTATCTGCAATACGTCCGCGCGAATCCGCGGCATTTCCGCACCGCCGCGAGCGAGCGCAACGGCGGTTCGCCGACGATGCGGCAGGCGATCCGCAACGAGGTCGGCCATTTCGTCCGCGAGATGGCGCAGGACCTGCGGCTGATCGGTTATCGCAGCGATCTGCCGACCGACGCGCTGGAGATGATCTGCAGTCTGGTCGTCAACACCATGCTCAACGCCGCGAGCGACATTCTCGACCTGCCGGCCGACCAGCCGCAGCTGACGCGCGAGCTGGAAGAAAATTTCATCAGCCAGATCCGGCTGGTGTTTCTCGGTGCCGCGCAGTGGCGCGTCGAAGCCGGCGCTGACCACAAGAAGTAGAGAGGTCCCGGCCGGAGCGACCCAAGTTCTAGGGGGCTCGGCTAGAATACGCGCCCGCTTTTCCCGCCAATCCGCACCAGGGATGACCGCCCATGTTTGAACGCGCCCCGCGTCTCGCCGACTTCGATCCTGAACTGAACGCCGCCATCCGGCAGGAATGCGGTCGGCAGGAAGCGCATATCGAGCTGATCGCCTCGGAAAACTACTGCAGCCCGGCGGTAATGGAAGCGCAGGGTTCGCAGCTGACGAACAAGTACGCGGAAGGCTATCCGGGCAAGCGCTATTACGGCGGCTGCGAATTCGTCGACATCGCCGAGACGCTGGCGATCGACCGCGTCAAGAAGCTGTTCGACTGCGATTACGCCAACGTGCAGCCGCACTCCGGCGCGCAGGCCAACGCGGCGATCTTCCTCGCGCTGGTCAATCCGGGCGACACGGTGATGGGCATGAACCTCGCGCAGGGTGGCCACCTGACGCACGGCAATCCGGCGAACTTCTCCGGCAAGCAATACAAGATCGTGCCGTACGGCCTCGACACCGAAACCGGCCTGATCGATTACGACGAGATGGAGCGCATCGCGCTCGAAACCAAGCCGAAGATGCTGATCGGCGGTTTCTCGGCGTATTCGCGCGTCAAGGACTGGCAGCGCATGCGCGAAATCGCCGACAAGGTCGGCGCATATTTCTGGGTCGACATGGCACACGTCGCCGGCCTCGTCGCCGCCGGCGAATATCCGAGCCCGCTGCCGTACGCGCACGTCGTCACCAGCACCACGCACAAGACGCTGCGCGGTCCGCGCGGCGGCATCATCCTGACCAAGGGCCAGGGCGAGGACTTCAACAAGAAATTCCAGTCGGCGGTGTTTCCGGGTATTCAGGGCGGCCCGCTGATGCACGTGATCGCCGCCAAGGCGGTCGCATTCAAGGAAGCGCTCGATCCGAGTTTCAAGACCTATCAGAAACAGGTCGTCGCCAATGCGCGCGCGATGGCCAGGGTCTTCCTCGATCGCGGCTACAAGGTGGTGTCCGGCGGCACCGACAATCATCTGTTCCTGCTCGATCTGATCGCCAAAAACGTCACCGGCAAGGACGCCGAGGCCGCGCTCGGCCGCGCGCATATCACCGTCAACAAGAACTCGGTGCCGAACGATCCGAAGTCGCCGTTCGTGACCTCGGGCCTGCGGCTCGGTTCGCCGGCGTCGACGACGCGCGGATTCAAGGAAGCCGAAATGGCGCAAGTCGCCGGCTGGATCGCCGACATCGTCGACGCGCTGGCGGCGGGCGACGCGGAACCCGCGATCGCCAGGGTGCGGGGCGAGGTCGAGGCGTTGTGCGGACGCTTCCCGGTCTACGGCGCGCTGCAGCGCGCCGCGTGAGGAGGGAGGCGTGAACGGTGAGGCGGACATGAAGCGGCGCGAGGCGTTTTGCCTCACGTCTCACACCTCACGCCTGACGAGCGTCTAGCCGTGCAATGCCCGTTCTGCAAGACGCCGGATACCCGCGTCGTCGACTCGCGGCTCGCCGAGGACGGCACGCAGGTTCGCCGCCGTCGCGAGTGCGAGCAATGCGGCGGGCGCTTCACGACGTTCGAGAAAGCGCAGCTGACGATGCCGAACATCGTCAAGCGCAGTGGCGATCCGGAACCGTTCCGCGAAGACAAGCTGCGCGACGGCATCGGCCACGCGATCTACAAGCGGCCGGTGTCGCCGGAGATGGTCGATCATGCGGTCGAGAACGTGATGCGCAAGCTGCGCGGCTCCGGTGAGCGCGAAGTCGCGTCGCGCCAGCTCGGCGAATGGGTGATGGAGGAACTGCGCGATCTCGATCACGTCGCCTACGTGCGCTTCGCGTCGATCTACCGCGCATTCGAGGACGTCAACGCGTTCCGCGAAGAGATCGAACGGCTGCAGGCGCAGCCGAGCGCCGAAGAACGCAAATCGCAGCTGCCGCTGCTCGACGCCGAGACGACGCTGCGTCGCCGCGGCAAGAACGCTTGAACGACATGATGCCGGCCGACGCCGCGCGGTTCATGGCGCGTGCCCTGCGGCTCGCCGAACGCGGGCGCCATACGACGCATCCGAATCCGCGCGTCGGTTGCGTGGTCGTCAACGACGGCGAGATCGTCGGCGAGGGCGCGCATCTGCGCGCCGGCGAACCGCATGCCGAGGTCCATGCGTTGCGCGCGGCCGGCGAACGCGCGCGCGGCGCCGATCTGTTCGTGACGCTCGAACCCTGCGCGCATCACGGCCGCACGCCGCCGTGCGCCGATGCGCTGGTCGCGGCCGGCGTGCGCAAGGTCTGGGTCGCGAGCGTCGATCCGAATCCGAAAGTCGCCGGCGGCGGCATCGCGAAACTGCGCGCGGCCGGCATCGACGTCGAGACCGGTCTGCTCGCCGCCGAGGCCGCGCGTCTCAATCGCGGCTTCCTGTCGCGGATGCGCCACGGC
>DASSVA010000247.1:0-3314 GCA_035706385.1 Solimonas sp.
TGCCAGCCGGCCGCGCGCAGCCGTTCGCGAATGTCCGGCAGCGTGCCGGCCCACTGCACGGTGAACGGCTGCCGCGGCCGGCCGGCAGCATCCTGCCGCTGCGTCGGAAAGCGGCTCGCGCTGTGCGGGCTTTGCCACTGCGCGAGACTCAGGCTGTCGGTCGCAGCCGGCAGATGCGCGCCACGCGCCGGCGCGGTCAGCGGATGCCACTGCAGCGCCAGCGCGATCATGAAGCTCAGCGCGACCAGCGGCAGGACCTGTGCGACCGGCAACTTTTCCGGCTGATGCCAGCGATAGCCGAGACCGAGCAGCGCCGTCCACGCCAGCCCGAACAGCAGCAGCAGCACGGCGACGCTGAACCACTGCACGCCGAGATAGAGCTGCGCGAACACGACCAGCAGCAGCAGCAGCGCGCTGATCGCGTACAGCAGTGTGCGCGATGCCGGCCGGGTGGCCGTGCCGAGCAGCACCGGCAGGAAGCTGTAGGTCACCGACGCCAGTACCAGATCGCGGCCGCGCGCGGCGTCCGGAATCGCGGTGCCGAAGTAATGGAACGGCGGCGGCAGCAGCGGGATCGCGTAGAGGCCGAGCGCGATCGCGCCGCCGAACGCGAGCGCGGCGGCCCAGTGCGCGGCCGCGCGCGGCTTGCCGAGCGCAACCAGCAGGACGAAGCAGACCACCGCGACCGGCACGTAGACATGCCATTCGCCGATCTGCAGCAGACGCCGCGCGAGCGTGAAGCCGACCGGCGTGTGCACGTCGCGCAGCCACTGGAACACGGTGGCGTCGAAGCGCAGCGGATACGGATGCAGATGCGCGCCGGCGATCAGGTACAGCAGCACGCCGGCGAACGCCAGCAGCAGCACGGCGAGCACGCACAGCGCCGGTGTCTCCGGCAGCTCGTCGTCGATCAGCGCCAGGCCGTAGCGGCCGCGGCGGCGGTTCGCGCGGCTCCATTCGAGCAGATGCGGCAGCCACTGCGTGGTCTTGCGGCTGATCAGCCGTGCGAACGCGATCGTCAGCCACAGCGCCAGCCACAGGCCGACGATCAGCACCAGCAGCAAGGTCGCGAGACGGCCGGCGACTTCGGCGGCGAGGCCCAGCGACGCACCGAACGCGACGCCCGGCATGATGAACGCGCACGACCACGCGAACGCGCCGACCACATCGGCCGTGAGAAACAGCCAGAAGCGCATGCCGGATGCCGCCGCCAGCGACGGCGTGACCGCGCGCAGCGGACCGAGGAACCGCGCGAGCAGGATGCTGTACGGGCCGTGTTTCTGAAAGAAACGCCGGCCGTTGCCGACCAGGTCCGGATGTTTCTGGAAGAAGCGCGCATTGAACAGCCGCTCGCCGTAACGGCAGCCGAGCCAGAAGCTGATGCTGTCGCCGATCAGCGCGCCGGCCGACGCGATCAGCAGCGTCGGCCACAGTTCCAGCGCGCCGAGCGCGACCAGCGCGCCGATCGCGAACAGCGGCAGCGCGGCCGGGATGAACGCGCCGACGATGAACAGCGAATCGATCAGCGTGATCGCGAACAGCAACCACAGCGCGCCGTTCGGATGGGCGTTGATCCACGCGAGCAGGCTGTGCAGCGCTTCGGTCATTTCGCTGCGGCGAAAGCCTCGGCGGCGGCGTCGAGCGTCAGCTGCAGTTCGACGTCGCCGTGACGCGATGACACGAAGCCGGCCTCGAACGCCGATGGTGCGAGATAGACGCCGCGCGCGAGCATCGCGTGGAAGAAGCGCTTGAAGCGCTCGGCGTCGCTGCGCATCACGTCGGCGAAGCCGGTGATCTGCGCGGCGTCGTTGAAATACAGGCCGAACATGCTGCCGACCTGCGTCGTCGTGAACGCGACACCGGCCGCCTGCGCGCGCTCGCGCAGGCCGGCGAGCAGCGCCGCGGTGGTTTTTTCGAGACGCGCGTACAGGCTGGCGTCGTCGAGCTTGCGCAGGATCGCGAGGCCCGCCGCCATCGCCAGCGGATTGCCCGACAGCGTGCCGGCCTGATAGACCGGGCCGAGCGGCGCGAGCTGTTCCATGATCGCGCGCTTGCCGCCGAACGCGCCGACCGGCAGACCGCCGCCGATGATCTTGCCGAGCGTGATCAGGTCCGGCTCGATGCCGTACAGGCCGCAGGCGCCGCGCGGGCCGACGCGAAAGCCGGTCATCACTTCGTCGACGATCATCAGCGCGTTTTCGCGCGTGCACAGCGCGCGCAAGCCGGCGAGGAAGCCGTCGCGCGGCGGCACGCAGTTCATGTTGCCGGCGACCGGTTCGAGGATCACCGCGGCGATCTCGCCGGCGTGATCGGCGAACAGCGCTTCGACCGACGCGAGATCGTTGTACTGCGCGGTCAGCGTGTATCTGGCGAGATCGGCCGGCACGCCCGGCGACGTCGGCACGCCGAACGTCAGCAGGCCGGAACCGGCCTTCACGAGCAGCGCATCGCCGTGGCCGTGATAGCAGCCTTCGAACTTGACGATGTAGTCGCGGCCGGTCGCGCCGCGCGCGAGACGCAGTGCCGACATCGTCGCCTCGGTGCCGCTGTTGCACATGCGCACCATGTCGAGACCCGGCACGCGCGCGCAGAGCAGCTCGGCGAGTTCGATTTCGAGTTCGGTCGGCGCGCCGTACGACACGCCGATCTTCAGTTGCCGTTCGATCGCGGCGATGACGTCCGGATCCTGATGGCCGGTGATCATCGGTCCCCACGAACCGACGTAATCGACATAGCGCCGGCCATCGGCGTCGACGAGATATGCACCGTCCGCGGACGCGATGAAACGCGGCGTACCGCCGACGGCGCGGAACGCGCGCACCGGCGAGTTGACGCCGCCGGGGATCGTGCGCTGTGCGCGCTGGACCACAGTGTCCGACCGGTCTGCGTTCACGTGCGCGCGCTCCGCGCCGTCGGCGCTGCTGACGCAGCGAGCCGAAGTTTGCAAAGGCCGGCGCGCAAGCGCACCGGCGGGCGGAACGCGCGCACCGGCGAGTTGACGCCGCCGGGGATCGTGCGCTGTGCGCGCTGGAACAGGATGTCTGACCGTTCCGTGCTCATGCGCACACGCTCCGCGCGAAAGATTTTTCAACGAGACGGCCGGCGTGGCGTGCCGGCTGCGATGCGGGTTTGGTCATGTCGCGAATACGCGGATGAAATGCGGAACGGGGATTCTAAGGGATGTGCGTTGTCGCGCCCGGCCACAGACGCGCGTACGCGCGTGCGGCCGCTTCGACGTCGTCGGCGCCGAACACGCCGTCGACCGCCGCGACCAGATCGGCGCCGGCCGCGATCACCTGCGGTGCGTTGTCGGG